>CAZKJC010000110.1:7170-8568 GCA_964552995.1 uncultured Ruminococcus sp. | reverse complement strand
CTCTTTACCTTTTTATAGGCATCACCGCGCTGGTTATCATTGTGATCGAGGCGGTGATCTCGCTGGTGATCGTATCGGGTATGACAAGACCCTTACACAGGCTCGGCGAGGAGGTCAGAAAGATCGCCGACGGCGACCTGAACGTGGTGATCGATGTTCACTCCAAGGACGAGATCGGCAAGCTGGCGGAGAACTTCTCGCACACGGCGCACTCTCTGCATGACTATGTGGACTATATCGACGAGATATCCGCGGTCCTGGATAAGATAGCTAAGGGCAACCTTGATTTTGAGCTTACACATGAATACAAGGGCGAGTTCGCGAAGGTCAAGAAAGCGCTTAACAATATTTCCGAGGAGCTTAATGATATGATGAGCGAGGTCAACGTTACCGCGGAGCAGGTAATGATAGCCTCCGATCAGGTGGCTGCGGGAGCTACGGCGCTGGCGCAGAGCTGTACGGAGCAGGCTGCCGCGGTGGCTGATCTGTCAAATGATATCGAGGATCTTACCAAGGACGTTGAGGACAATAATCTCAGTATCCATAAGGCGTTTGATGCGATCGAATCGGCGACCGAGAGCATTGAGGAAAGCAGCCGTGATATGTCGGAAATGAATACGGCGATGGAGGCTATCTCCGAGGCTTCGGAGAAGATCAACAATATCGTCAAGACGGTCGACGGAATAGCTACACAGACTAATATCCTGGCGATAAACGCGGCAATTGAGGCGGCGCGCGCGGGTGAATCGGGCAAGGGCTTCGCGGTAGTCGCGGAGGAGATACAGCTTCTGTCGGCAAAGACCGCGGACGCTACCAAGGATATCACAAACCTGGTTGAAAACGTGAAGCAGACCGTGGAAAACGGCGCAAAGATATCCGCCAAGGCGGATCAATCGCTTTCCAGCGTCGCGGAGGTGTCCAAGGTCATCGACGCTTCGCTTAAGGAGATATCCGTTTCCAGCGAGAAGCAGTCTGCCGCTATTGAGGATATCAATCTTAATGTAAGGCAGATCGGCGACGCTACACAGAACAACAGCGCTACCTCCGAGCAAAGCGCCGCCGCGAGTGAGGAAATGAACGGGCAGGCGTCGCTGCTGCACGAGAGGATCAGCATCTTCAAGCTCAAGAAGAGGTATTGAGCCGCATAACGGCATAATAAATATAAACGGACAATTACGGTGACGTAATTGTCCGTTTTCTACTGTATATAAAGTGTTGACGATGGGCAAATGATTTAAATGAGAATTTCAAAATTTCGTCTAATCACACTCCGCTCCGTTTCGCTGCGCTCCACTGCGCTACGCGTGCTTAGCCGAAACCGTGCAGCATTTGCCATTTGGCAAATGCGCACCTTTTTGAAATTCTGATGCGTGGGCTTACAGTTTGACGATATCAAAC
>CAZKJC010000110.1:0-7160 GCA_964552995.1 uncultured Ruminococcus sp. | reverse complement strand
AACATATCCTGCAATATCAGCCAGTTAGGCACATAGCAGCGGTTGACGGTCCAGTAGCTTACGCCCGCCAGGTCGTATTCTCCCACCAGCTCCAGCTTAGCCTGTATACTGCGCGGGTCGTCGAACCACACGACGTGGCGCGCGCCGTTATCGGTATAGTTGAAGTAGGGGGACTGCGCTCTCTCATCAAACATTATTTCCGAGCCGAAGCGCTGAGCCAGCTCTATCGCCTCGATAAATCCTACCGTGCGCGCCGCGGTCCCGCTTGTGTAGGGCAGGGTCCAGTCGTAGCCGTAATTTGGCATTCCCATAAGGATTTTTTCGGAGGGTATCTCCGTTACGGCGTAGTCCAGGACTCTCCGCACCTCGTTCAGGGGCGATACGGCCATTGGAGGACCGTATGTGTAGCCCCACTCGTATGTCATAAGGATAACATAATCCGCGATCTCCCCCTGTGCGCGGTAGTCGTGAGCCTCATAGAGAATGCCCTGCTGATCGGCGGATGTCTTGGGAGCAACCGCCGTCAGAAGCACAAACCCCTTGTCGTGGAGTCTGTCGGCAAGCCTGCGCAGAAAGCTGTTGTAGGTATCGCGGTCGGCGGGAGCGATATACTCCATATCCATATTTACGCCGTAGTATCCCTTAAGCTCCAGCTCATACAGTATAGAATCTATCAGCCGCTGCGTGGATCCCTCGCTTGCGAGAATTTCCGAGAGCGCCTCGGTGCTGAAGCTGCCGTCAAAAATGTTTGTCACGACCAATACCGGCATTACCGCGGAGCGGAACGCGCGGTAAATAAGGTCGTTGTCGTTGATGGCGATAAGCTCCCCCTGCGGCGTGATCGAGTAGCTGAACGGACTTAGCATCGTAAGAAAGGGGAGCGCGCAGTTAAGCGAATTTGCGTTGATATTCGGGTACGCGTACCCGTTAACTACCGCGGGACGTCTTGCCTGAGCCGAGCCGAGCGGTATCAGAACCGTTTCTCCCGCCTGCAAACGAATGGGATTAAGATTCGGGTTGGCTTCTATAAGTGTTTCAAGCGGCACACCGTATTCCTGGGAGAGGGAATAGAGCGTCTGCCCCTCTTCAAGTATGTAGCGTATAGTGTCCGACATTATAAGAAGATTCTGCCCCACGACCAGCGCCGACGGATTTGTCAGTTGATTGTCGGCAATGATCCTGTTTTGGGAAATTCCGAAGCGGCGCGCGATATTATTGACCGTATCGCCGCTTTTTACAGTATAGATCAGCATAATTATCCTCCTAAATAATTTCAAAAACTCATTGTACCCTGCGGTGTCTGACTGCCAAATGAGAACTCGGAACACTCCAGGCGCCTTTCGGAATCGGTGTCCCTCCTTGCACCGAGGATATGTATTCCCTGCGATTCGGCATAGCGATAGGTTGACAGACGCTTGTTCCGCGCGTTGATGGAATGCGCGCAGACATATATGTTCTCGGGAATGGCGGGGCGTCCTACGTAGCTTACAAAAAGGCTGTGATAGAATCTTCCGCTCGGATTTGCAAGCTGTATCACATCGCCCTCCTCAAGCCCGCTCAGCTCGGTCAGTTCGCCGTAAACGCCCGCGCCGCTGTTGGACAGCAGAAACCGGCGCAAAAAGTCTACCCCCGTCCACGCCGGAGCACGGTCGTAGGAGCTGATATAATACCAGCCGTCATCTCCCGAGAAATTCATTTCGCCGCAGCCCGCATACAGGCTTTGTGACACGAAATTAGTGCAGTCGCCGCCTATATCCTGAAAATCGTAAAAGCAGGGATTTCTGGAATATGCCCATTTAAGGGCGTAGCGTACCGCCGCATAGCGGTTATAATTTATATCGATCAGCATTTCAACACCCTCTCTGCACGTTACTGAACGCTTTTACAGCATTATATGCCGTTTTATTTAAAGAGTTAAAATTTTTCCGGAAAATTTTATTTTACCTCTTGACAAATCAAGGCAGAGGTGCTATACTGTATATATAACACAATAACAGTCAAAAAAAGGAGAGGTCGTTATGCAGAATATTTTTAAGGGCGAGCATTTTACGGACGCGGCGCGGGAGGCTAAATTCAAGCCGCACCCCATATTGCAGCTGCTGATGTTTGTACTTGTGTTTTATTTGTCGCAGATGATCGTTGCGATACCGTTTGCCGTGATATCGTTCGTTTCCGGACAGGGGCAATTGGAGGTTATCAACGAGCTGATGAACGAGGATTGGATGATGGCGCTCCAGCTGTTGGTCACTGTTTTTCCCGCCGCGATATCAATACTTTACTGCCGATTTATCGAGCGCAGGAGCATTGCCAGCATGGGCTTGGTAAAGCGCAATTGCGTGCGGTATTACGCGATAGGTCTGGCAATAGGCACCGCGGAATTTGCGCTGTGCGTGCTGATATGCTACGCGGTGGGCGCGGTAAGCTATGTAGGTACTGCCCTTAATAACGTAGGGCTCTTCGTTGTGATATGTATCGGTTGGATAATCCAAGGCGCGGAGGAGGAGATATTGTGCCGCGGCTTCCTTATGGGAACAATGGCGAGCAGACTTCCGCTGTGGGCGGCGGTGCTGATAAATTCCGCGTTCTTCTCGATAATGCACTTATTTAATGACGGATTCAATCTCGTGGTTTTTATAAATCTGCTGCTTTTCGGCATATTCATGTCGGTAATGGCGGTAAGGTTCGACAGTATTATCCCATGCTGCGCGGTGCATTCAATATGGAATCTGGTGCAGGGGAACGTATTCGGGCTCCCCGTAAGCGGAATGATGACGGGTCCCTCGGTATTCCGTTTTCAGCTCGCGGATAATATGGAACTGTGGACAGGCGGGGTGTTCGGCATAGAGGGCGGTATCGCGGAATCGATAATCATCGTTTTGCTTACCCTGGCGCTGCTGTTTATACCTAAAAAGAAAAAGAGCGCTGAGGCAGCGCAATAAAAGAGAGGGCTCGGGATTTCCCGAGCCCTCGGCTTGTTCTACTGCAAGAAAGTGTTGATAAAATCCGCCAGACCCTGCTGTTGAGCGTCCGTCAGGCGTTTGAGAGCGGTCATCAGAAACGGGTTTATTCGCGCTTCGTCGCTGAAAAATTCCGCAAGGTCGATCTCCAGCGCCTCGCAGAAGTATGAGAGCGTCTCTACCGTGGGGCTGCGCTTTCCCATTTCTATTTCCCGCAGGTGGCTCTGGGATATTCCCGCGAGATTAGCCAGCTTGTTGGTGGTGTAGCCCTTTTTCTCTCTTAGCTCTATTATACGATTTGAAATGTTCATTTTGCCCTCCGAAATTTTTTTACATTGTAACAGATATAAATATAAAAAATTACATTTATACACTTGACAAGTTATCTGTTTTATGATATAATACTATCGTAATAAGTTTGGTCTCAAACAGTAATATTATGTCACGAGATAAATTTATTTGATCAAATCAGCGGCTTATGCCGCGGCAAATCAGGAGGTTTATTATGTTGAAAAAACGGATAGTATCGGCTTTTGTGGCTTCCGCGTTGGTGCTGAGCTGTGCGGCTGTTCTCGTAAGCGCGGAGGACGGCATGATGGGGCTTATCTCACAGCCTGTAAGCGAGGTTGAAACGGGTAGGTTTATAAATTTAGGCAGAGATATCTACTCATATTATGTAACCGACGAAAACGGGCGTGGCAGAATATCGGGCTTCTTCGGGCTCGGAGCGGAGGAACTGGAGGAATGGCGTGACAGCGGCGATTTTTACACGACTGACATTGACTGCGGTATTGATCTTTCAGCAAGGAACATTGGCTGGTATAACGACAGCACCCTTGCCGACGGAGATTATATGGTACTGCCGGATATAGCGGACGACGGCAATATTTCAAAGATCGTTGTAAAATACGATAAAAACAGCAATTCGATCAGCGAAACTGATATTGATTATAACACCAATGCTTTCGCGTTTACTCCCGACGGATATGTTGTAAGGATCACCGATGATGTTTCGGAAGAAAATCCCGACGGCAGTGTTATGGATATCAAATTGGATGATCCCATTAACAAAAACAAATATATGGTTCATGTTATGAATTTTAAAGGAACATATGAAGCCAACAGCATACAGGGCTTGAACGATTATGTTTGTGTTATGCTATATAGCGAGGATTTTGTGAAGGACTTTACGCTATTCGGTGAAGAAACTGTTCGACATAAAGCGAACTTTGCCCTTCTTGACAGAAATAATAAGCTTGTTAAGATCGAGAGCGTAGACGAACTGGTGTCACGCTCATGGCTTGGCACAGGTAGTAACTTCGTTGCATACAGCTACACTAAAGACGGGTATGAAAGACACACAACAATCTACGATACCGAAAAAAACAAAAGGTATGATATCGGCTATTTTGCTCCGGACGACTTAGACGGAAACATTATATATGCTAAATACAGCGACGGCTCTGGTCATGCCTATTTTACAAGAATTGACGCGGTTTACGGCGATAAAGCATTAGCCTATATTCAGACCGATTATGACAATGACGACGGTGTATATGTTCTTATTGATCTGGCAAAGTCCAACCGTGAGGAAAATGTGGCTGTTTCAAACACATACGATCATATGAGCACGAGTGACGGTGAGATATATCTTGTTGAAAATTCCGACGGCAAATGGGGCTATATCGACTCAGACGGCACCGAGCTTGCCATGTTCGATGACGCGGGCAGCTTTATCGGCGAGTACGCGCCCGTTATCGAAAACGGCAAAGCGTATCTTATCGACAGAGATATGAACCGTGTTTCGGAAAAAATCAACGCCGACACTGTTCGAACTTTTGGCGGCGAGCTTTTCTATTATGTAAAGGACGGCGAGAGCTACTTAATGACATTCACCGAGGCGCAGGCAGCCGCTGCCGCTCCCGAGAGACCCGACGACAAAACAGACGACAAGCCTGCTGTCACCCCCGAGGACAAAACGGATGACAAGCCCGCTGCAACCACCGGGGACAAAACAGACGACAAGCCCGCTGCAACTACCGAGAACAAAACAGACGAAAAGCCCGCGGCGGCTGCCGAAGATAAAACCGAGAGCAAACCTGCGGGGAACACCGCCGCAAGCAAGCCCGAAAAAGGCAATCCCGATACGGGAGCAGCAGCTTCCGTTATCCCGCTGCTTATAGCGGGCGCGGGAACAGTTATGCTTACACGGAGAAAAAAGTGATCCTCCACACTAGATCCTCATAAAAAAGAACCGTCCTTGCAGGGCGGCTCTTTTTATCAGCCCGCAAACGAAGCGGGCGTAGTAAGCGCGGGTCGCGCGGGCGTTGTAATGTCGGGCTCGGGTGGCTGCGTAACCTCGGGCGAATCTGGCTGTGTCAATTGCGGCGACCCCGGGTGAGTAAGGGCGGGTGAGCCCGGCACGGTAAGCTCGGGAGTATTCGGAGCGGTGAGCTGCGGCGAGGTCGGTTCCGTAAGAGACGGCGCTTCGGGGTGAGTTAAGTCAGGGGATTCGGGCTTTGTCAGCGCGGGAGCAGCGGGGGAGGTGAGCGACGGCGCGTCGGGCACTGTAAGCGATGGCGCTTCCGGAGCGGTCAGATCGGGCGACGCGGGCTGCGTCAGATCGGGGGCCTGCGGCTGTGTAAGCTCGGGGTCATTCGGAGCGGTAAGCGACGGCGATAGGGGCTGAGTTAATACAACATTTGGCGGCGTGGTAAGCTTTGGGTCATCGGGGCGGGTAAGCTCCGGCTCTGACGGTCGGGTAAGCGACGGAGAAGCGGGGGTGGTAAACGTCAGTGTGCTTGGAGTGGTGAGTGATGTCGCGGCGCTTGGGGTCGTGGTGGTCGCATAAGTGCCGTCTGTTGTAAGCTCCGGTTCCGCGCTTGGGTAGTGTGGTACTATGCCGGTGGCGGCGGGTATGTTTTCCGATGTTGCGGCGGGGCGTGACGGCTCCTCCCCACACCCCGACAGAAGAATCGCGGCAATTACGCAGAATACCGCCGGAATTATTTTTTTCATACATCGACCCTCCCCGTCATAGCGCTTTGCCTGAGCAGGCACTTTGTGCCGCAGACTTCAAATCCGCATTTCCGATAAAATTCCGTAAGCTCTTTTTCGCATAGAACGTACACCTCCGACGGCGCAAGCTCCGAGCAGACCGCGCGGATAAGGCGCTTTGTAACGCCTTTCCCTCTGCATTGCGGAAACGCGGCGATCTGTGACAGCAGCGCTTCTCCGTTGATATTATGCTGAACCGTCAGCGTTGAGCCGTCAAGGAGCATACAGCGTGATACCCCGTGCCGAATCCTGTGGGACATATCAAGATACCACGGCTCATATTGAATGTCAAACGCCGTTTTTAGTATTTCGAAAAACTCGCCGAGCCGCGGCTGACGGTCGATTTCCGAGCATTCCGCCGAGCCGCCGGTATACCGCATAAGATACACATAAGAGGTATGAAACGGAAGTTCCGCCGCGGCCCTTTCGGAACAGAAGATGCTGTTGAACCCGCACGCCGAAAAGAATCCCGCCAGTTCGCTGTGATCCGCGTCGCCCTCGGAGAGTATGAAATCTCCGTCAAGAGCGGCTATAAAGGTATTCCCGTTCTGCCTGTAAAAGCGGCAGAAATCATACCCCGCGCCGTAGGCCCGGTATAACGCGCGTATTTTCTGCGGCTCAATTCCTTTCTCGGGAAGTCCCGCAAGCTCCTCGGGAGCGGTTATGCGAGTTATCACAGCTCCGCCGCCGCGTTCAGCATTTTTTCCGCAAGCGCTCTTACCGCGCTGTAATCGCTCTCCTTTATCACGCAGGAGGGTGAGTGAAGATAACGGCAGGGCAGGGAGATCGCGCAGGTGCGCACTCCTCCGCGGGAAACGTGGATAGCTCCGCTGTCGTTGCCGCCCGCAACAAGGGTCTTGGTCTGGGCGGGAATATCGTTCCGCTCCGCCAGCTCAAAGGCGAGTCTGTAAAGCCCTCTGTCGTATACCGTGCCCCTGTCCATAAATGATACCACAGCGCCCTTGCCGAGCTCGCACACTTTTTTGTCGCCGCTTACGCCGCTGATATCGCAGGCGGTGGTAGTTTCAAGAACGACCGAGATATCGGGCGCGACCGTGAACGCAGCCGCCTTAGCGCCCCGCGTTCCTATCTCCTCCTGAACCGTAAAGGCGAACCATGCGTCGTATTCCGGCTCAATGTTTATCA
>CAZKJC010000109.1:0-8592 GCA_964552995.1 uncultured Ruminococcus sp. | reverse complement strand
AAACGTCCGCAACGAGGGTGTGTCCCTTGGTGTCGGGCAGGGTCTTGAACTTTGTGCCGTAGATGGTGTTGTTCTCGCAGATGTATACATAGTCCGCGTCCTCGGGGATATCCAGGTTCGAGCAGTCGGGGATATAGGAGAAGGTCTTGTCCGCGGAGGAAGCCACCGCGACAGCCTCGCCGTATATCTGCGCCTCCTGGTAAGCCTTCTTAGCCCACTGACCGGTGATGATATAGGCAGCCTTCTTGTTCTTCATCAGGTTCATCGGAACAGCCGCGAACTGCTGAGAAGCGCCGCCCTGCAAAAACAGCACCTTGTAGTTGTCGGGGATATTCATCAGGTCTCTGATATCCTGCTCCGCGGTCTTGATTATCTCGTCATATGCCTTTGAGCGGTGGGACATCTCCATGACCGACATACCCGTGCCGTTGTAATCCAGCATTTCATCTGCCGCCTCTTTAAGCACTTCCTCGGGCAGCACAGCGGGACCCGCGCTGAAATTGTAAACTCTCATTGTTTTTCCTCCTGAAATTATGCGCAATACCGCAGGGAACCGTTCCGAGCGGTTGTCGACATTTATTAGGTGTCAGCCCTCGCCGACACAACATACATCTATATTATAAGCTAATTTTGCCAATCTGTCAAGCGGGTAAAATGCTTTAAAGCCGATTTTTTGCAATAAAAAACCGCCCCGCGCGGTCGCATGGGGCAGTTTTCGGTTATTGTCGGTATCAATCGCAGTTGTAGCGAACGTTGATTATATAATCGCGGAACTCCTCAATGCTCATTGAAAGATAGAAATCCATACACTCATCGACCGTAAAATCCATAATAGCAAACTTGAAATCGGTTCCTAATTCCTCGTTGATGCGGTTTAATTCCTCAACATAAGGCATAAACTCATCGGGGTATTCGTCTTCGGTCAAAAATGATATTTCGTCCCAGGAATATACCGTTCCGTCAGGCGCAACGATCTGCCCCGTTATTTTGGTCGCGGTATCCGGAATGTCGGAGCAAGCTGTCTCGACGGTCTCGGGCACTGCATATTCGTCAAACGGAAGCGGGTCAGCTATATCGTTATTGTATGCGCCGTAAAAATAATCGCGGAACTCCTCAATGCTCATTGAGAGATAAAAATCAAAATACTCATCGGCTACGGCGTCTAAAATAGCAAACTCATAATCCGTCCCAAGCTCCTCGTTGATGTGCTCCAATTCCTCAACATAAGGGAGAAACTCTTCGGGATATTCGGTCAGAAATCTTGCGGGAACTTCTGTTCCGTCATCCATTTTGATATATCCGTAATCGCTTACCTTTACATGCTCCACATTGACATTATCACTGTCGGCAGCTTCGGTTGTTGTATCCCCGCCACACAAAGAATCGCGAAACTCCTCAATACTCATTAAGAGAATGCGGTCGATAGCTTCATTGGTTAGATGATAATAATCATACTCCGTTCCATGCTCTGCATTGAAACGTTCCATTTCCTCAATATACGGAAGAAATTCCTCGGGATATTCACGCGGATTATCTTCCGGATTCATGATTCCCACATATTCTATGTTGACATTATTGGTGTCGGCGGTTTCTGGTATTGCATATTCGTCAAACGGAAGCGGGTTAGCCATATCGTTCTCATATGCGCCGTAAATAAAATCACGGAACTCCTCAATGGTCATAGAGGTGTAAAAATTTATTAGCTCCTCGGCTTCGGAAACCTCAATGCTAAATACATAATCCGTTCCGAGCTCCGCGTTGATACGCTCCATCTCCTCAACATAGGGGAGAAATTCCTCGGGGTACTCCGTCAGATATTCGGGCTTCTCTCCGACGGCGTAATAGTGCGTTTTGGGCAAACCGTGATCCTTGTATTTTTCATAAATGGGGTGCTCCGCGCCGCTTACATAATAGTCGCCGACAGTGTATTCGTTTTCGGAATCCGCTCCGCTCGCATAAGCGGAAAGCACCCCCGCGCACAGAACCAATCCGCCGAGAGCCGCGACAGCAGGGATTTTGAAAGAAATTTTCATGATGATCCTCCTTATTAAGCAAAAACTTGTCCGGTATGTACAGCTGATATAAATATGAGCTATTTTTATTATATACGAACCGCTGCCGAATGTCAAGCGTTTTTTATAACAAAAACCGCCCCATGCGGTCACATGAGGCGATTTTCGGTTATTGTCGGAATCATTCGCAGCGGTAAACGTGGTAAACCCAGCCGTCGCCGCGGTAAATGCCTATTTTCGGGTCGGTAGCTTCCTCGGTGCTGTCCTTTCGAATCATAAATCCGGTGCCGTCATCATCGGAAGTAAGCTCGCCTTGCGGGGTAACTACGATGTTGCCGCTGCCGTAAGTGTCCTGACGATACCAATAGCCGCCGCTTTCCGCCATTATGATTCTTCCCGCAAGAATATCATCTTCGGGGTCGGAAGTCTCGGGCATTGCATATTCGTCAAACGGAAGCGGGTGCGCCATAGCGTTATCGTATGCACCGTAAATATAATCGCGGAACTCCTCAATGCTTAATGAAGTGAAAAAATCAATTGCGTCATCGGCTTCGGAAACCTCAATGCTAAATGTTAAATCTGTTCCAAGCTCCGCGTTGATACGCTCCAGCTCCTCGATATAGGGGAAAAGCTCCTCGGGGTACTCCGTCAGAAATACAGGACCTTCGCCGATCTTATATGTGTGCGTTTCGGGCAAACCGTGATCTTTATATTTTTCATAAATGGGGTGCTCCGCGCCGCTTACATAATAGTCGCCGACAGTGTATTCGTTTTCGGAATCCGCTCCGTTCGCATAAGCGGAAAGCACCCCCGCGCACAGAACCAGCCCGCCGAGAGTCGCGACAGCAGGGATTTTGAAAGAAATTTTCATGATTATCCTCCTTATTAAGCAAAAATTTTGTTGGTTATATGGATATGATCGGCTGATTTCAATCCCACCAGAACGACCATATATTTGATGTCATGATATCGGCGGTCTGCGAGCCAAGTCCTGTCATACCAAGGAACTCCGAGCAGAAAACCGCATGCTGATGTGATATTTCACGCGCTGTCTGTTTATCGGAAACAGGCTCATTCAGCCAGAATATCATTGTATCGCCCGATATGAACGCGGGCACAGCGCCGTATTCCTCATACCAATATCGGCACTCTTTAAGCATATCGCTTACCGCAGGACACTCATTCCAACCGCAGAACGGCAGCCATGCCGTCACTTCCCATGGATTTTCGGTGGGCACCTGCACAAGGTAAACTCCCTCGCCGTCCACCTCCATATCCAAAGAACTGCTTACGCTCATAAGATGGCTTTTATAATACAAAGCGCGCGCCGTCAGCATAAGCTCCAAATGTTCGTCGCTTTCGCCAAGCAGATCGTATTCATCATCGCCGCCGTAATCCTCAACAATTTTTGCGTAGCCGCTTTCAAAAAGCTCCTTGCCGCCCAAAGTATCAGCCAGCACCGCCTCGCGGAATTTCTCCGCCGACTCATAGTTCCGCGTATTGGACTCCACCATTTCCCGCACTCTTCGGTCAAGCGCCAGAATAACCGGAGTATACCCATCTGTTTTGCCCTGCTCCGCTTGGCTTTTATAAAGCTCCGTGACCTCTTGGGAAGTCATTTTCTCGTCCAGCTTAAACGCGGTACAACCGAAAAGCTCCATAGAATTATCCTCCGTTAAATAATACACATGTGTGATCTTGTAATCGTCATAGCGGGAACAGCCGCCGATCATCAGAAGTGCCGCACAGACAAGCAGCGCAATTTTTCTCATCGTTTGTAACTCTCCAAAAACTCTGCTTATATTATATATAAAACTACACCAAATGTCAAGTGTTTTTTTGGACTTGACAAATCAGACCCGATATAGTATAATATTCAGGGAGGAAATATTTCCTCAAAATAACGGCACAATAATCTCAAACCGAAGGGGTTTTCCCGACGGAATGGGCGTTTGCCGAAAACTCTTATACTGACGCCGAAAGTAATTAAGGCGAAAGGCACGGAAATCCGACGGGCTCTGCACGGCGGCATGACAGTTTCTGCGCCTGAACAGGCGCTTTTTTAATACGGCGCGGTATAAACAAGAAAGGACAAGAGATATGACAATTACCAAAAACGCAAAATCACTTATTGCCGCGCTGCTGTGCGCGGGACTTCTGACAGGCTGCGCGGACACGACCTCCGGCAGCTCCGGCAGCTCGGATAATTCCGTTTCCGAGCCCGCAAACAATTCCGACAACTCCGACAGCGCTCCCGAAAATTCTCAGACTCCCGCCGACACGGAGCAAGCCGAGCCGACGGCGGAAGGAAACACTCCGATATCCGCTCCGGAATCCGTAAGGGTAGCGGCGCTGAGCGGTCCTACCGCTATGGGAATGACCAAGCTGATGGAGGACGACGAAACGGAGGACCTGTTTTACGATTTCACCATAGCAGCCGCGCCCGATGAGCTGTCGCCGATGATAATCCAGGGGAATGTGGATATATGCTGCGTTCCCGCGAACCTCGGAGCGGTGCTCTCGCAAAAGACGGAGGGCGGCGTTCAGGCGCTGGCGGTGAACACTCTCGGAGTGCTCTATCTCTGCGAGAACGGCAATACCGTCGCGGAAATGTCCGACCTCAGAGGAAAGACCATCTATTCCGCGGGAAAAGGCTCTACCCCCGAGTACGCGCTGAATTATCTCTTAAGCGAAAACGGCATAGACCCCGAGAACGATGTCAATATCGAATGGAAGAGCGAGCACGCGGAATGCGTAGCGGCGCTGGCGGCGGACGAGGACGGCGTGGCAATGCTCCCGCAGCCCTTTGCGACCGTGGCGCAGAGCCAGAATGAGGGCATAAACGTAGTGGTAGACCTCAACGACGAGTGGGATAAGCTGGACAACGGCAGCTCGCTTATCACGGGCGCGGTGATAGTCCGCACCGAGTTCGCGGAGCAGTATCCCGAGGCGGTGGATCAATTCCTTTCGGATTATATGGCTTCGGTCGATTATGTGAATAATAACGTGAGCGAGGCGGCGCAGCTCGTCGAGAAGTACGGTATCATCAAGGCGGCGGTCGCGGAAAAGGCTATCCCGAAGTGCAATATCGTATGCATAACGGGCACGGAGATGAAAGACAAGCTCTCGGGGTATCTTAATGTTCTTTTTGAGCAGAATCCCCAGGCGGTAGGCGGCGCGGTTCCCGCGGACAGCTTCTATTATGTCGGCTGATAGATCAAGATCACGAAATAAAAAGAGATCATAGGGGCACACAAATCCAAGCCGCAAACCGCCCACGCATGAATTTCCCGCAAGCCGCCGTGGAAGCGAAGTGTAGCGCAAGCGGAACGGAGCTTTCACGGCGGGCTAGCAAGAACGTTGCAGAGCAACGTTCTTGCGGTGCGGGAAATTCTTTTAAATCATTTACTCCTCGTCAACATCTATCAACAGCCCCTTGTCAACGTAACTTAACCGCATTACAGCCCGGAGCGACATTCTAAACCAGAAAAGGAGCAGCATGATGAAAAAACGTGTTATTACAATATTGTGCGTGCTCTTCTGGCTGATAGTATGGCAGCTCGGAGCAATGGCGCTGGATCAGAAGATACTGCTGGTAACGCCCGTCGCGGTAGTCGGGCGGCTGGCGGAGCTTATCCCCAAAGCGGATTTCTGGAGCAGCATTGCCTGCTCGGCGGGAAGGATACTGTTGGGATTCGCGCTGGGGCTTGCGGCGGGAACGGGGCTTGCGCTGCTTTCGGGGAGATTTTCGGCGGTAAGGCAGCTTTTCGCGCCGGTGATCTCGGTGCTGAAGTCTGTTCCCGTAGCGTCGTTTACGATATTGGCGCTGATCTGGGTGTCCTCGAAAAATCTTTCGGTGCTGGTGTCGTTTCTGATATGCGTGCCGATAGTGTATACGAATATGCTGGAGGGTCTGGACAGCCTCGACCCCAAGCTGAAAACCATGGCGGAGCTGTTTCATATCCCGCCGTGGCGGCGCTTTGTGGGAGTTTATCTGTCGCAGCTGCTGCCCTATTTCCGTTCCGCGTCGGGTCTGGCGATAGGAATGTGCTGGAAGTCGGGCGTGGCGGCGGAGGTCATCGGTATCCCGAACGGCTCGATAGGCGAAAAGCTGTATATGTCGAAGATATATTTAGAGACCGCCGACCTGTTCGCCTGGACGCTTGTGATAATTCTGGTGAGCCGCCTGTGCGAGGGGATATTCACGGCGCTTGTAAAGCTGATGGTGAAGCGTGTGGAGAGAATGTGAACAAGAGCGCATAAAGCCCACGCAGGAAAGGGGCGCACAGATCAGAGCCACGACCCGCCCACGCATGAATTTCTCGCAAGCGCCTGTGGAAGCGTAGTTTTTCGCAAAGCGGAAAACTACGCTTCCACAGGCGGCTAGCAAGAACGTTGCAAAGCAACGTTCTTGCGGTGCGGGAAATTCTTTTAAATCATTTACTCCTCGTCAACATAACTTAAAAGCATAATAGCTTAGAGCAACACTTTATATACAGCCTGCGAGCCGCTCTATCATTGGGCGGCTCGTATGAAAATTTTTTTTATTCCGTCGTTACCGATTTCGCCAGATTTCTGGGCTTATCGGGGTCGATACCGCGCAGAACCGACGTATAATAGGCTATCAATTGCAGCGCCGCCACGGTCGGCAGCGGGATAAGCATATCCTCCAGGACCGTGTCAAGCTCCAGCCTTATATCCACCGATCCGGCGGCGAATACCGTTTCCTTGCGGCAGATCGCGATAATAAGCGCGCCGCGTGACTTTACCTCCTCCATATTGCTTATGGTCTTGGCGAGCACGTCTGACTGAGTGGCTACCGTAATAACGGGTATCTTGTCCTCAATAAGTGATATCGTGCCGTGCTTGAGCTCTCCCGCCGCATAGGCCTCGGAGTGGATATAGGTTATCTCCTTGAGCTTCAGCGAGCCCTCCAGCGAAAGCGCGTAATCGAATCCGCGCCCGATAAAGAACAGGTTCTCCGCGTTTACAAGCTGTGAAGCGATAAACTGGCATTCGTCCTTGTTGTCAATAATATCCCGTATAGCCCGCGGAGCGTTAGCGAGCTGCGCGGTAAGGCGCTTAAGCTCCGCCGCGTCTATCCTGCCGCGGGCGAAAGCGATCCTGAAAGCGATAAGGTAAAGCGCGGTGATCTGCACGGTGTATGCCTTTGTTGACGCGACCGCTATCTCGGGACCCGCGGGGGTATGTATGAACATATCCGCCTCGCGCGCTATCGCGCTGTATTTAACGTTGACAATACCCAGAGTTTTAGCGCCCAGAGCCTTTGAAAGCTCCAGACTTGCCTTGGTATCGGCGGTCTCACCGGACTGCGAAACGACTATCACCAGGTCTCCCTCGCCCACTATCGGCTCCATATAGCGGAACTCCGAAGCTACCTCCACCGTTACGGGAACTCTCGCCAGCTTTTCAATGGCGTATCTTCCCACCATTCCCGCGTACATTGCCGTGCCGCAGGCTACCACAAAAATACGCTTTACGCCGCGCAGATAATCGTCCGTAAGCCCCGTATCCGAAAAATCGGGAACGCCGTCCTTCACCGCCGCGTCCAGCATTTTCTGAACGACCTCGGGCTGCTCGTGTATTTCTTTCAGCATATAATGTGGATATCCGCACTTCTGCGCCTGCTCCACGTCCCATTCCGCAACGTTTATCTCTTTTTCGACCGGCAGACCGTGGACGTCAAAGTAGCTCACTTTGCCGCTGTCCATGCACACTATCTCATCATCGCCAAGCAGCACATAGTCTTTTGTATACTTTAAAAACGCGGGGATATCCGATCCGATAAAATACTCCCCCCGACCTACCCCCACGATAAGCGGGCTTTCCTTGCGGGTAGCGTATACCCTGTCGGGAAAATCGCGGAACATTATCCCCAGCGCGTAAGAGCCCTCAAGCTCCTTTACCGTTTCTATGATAGCTCTCAGCGGGTCGCGCTCCGCGTAATAGTAATCCAGCAGGCAGGCGACCACCTCGCTGTCCGTCTGGGAAGTAAAGGTATATCCCTTTTCGGTGAGGAACTCCTTTAGCTGTATGTAATTTTCGATTATTCCGTTATGGACGATAGTCACGCGCCCATTGCTGTGAGGGTGCGAATTGATATCCGACGGCTCTCCGTGGGTAGCCCAGCGTGTATGACCTATTCCGCAGTGCCCCGAGGGTTTACCTTCGGTCTGCAGCTTTTTATGCATTTCCTCCAGCTTGCCGCGGGTCTTTACGGTTTTTATCATATTATTTTCAAAAACCGCTATCCCGGCGCTGTCGTATCCCCTGTACTCCAGCTTTTCAAGACCGTCCATCAACACCTCGGTGCAGTCGCGCGCACCGATATAGCCAACTATTCCGCACATGATCATTTCCCCTTTTAGATGCAAGATTTTAGGAAACGGGAAATTTATCCCCGCTTCTTTGTAGTTTATGTCTGTTTATTTGATTATAGCACGTTTTGGGGGAAATTTCAAGTGGGTAGGAGGGGTTAGTGATATTATTGTTGATTGGGATATAATAAATGATAATTTATGCTGGCACGCTTATTTTGTTAGATTTGCAATGTGGAGCT
>CAZKJC010000108.1:0-8607 GCA_964552995.1 uncultured Ruminococcus sp. | reverse complement strand
TTCGGGGTGAAACCGTAGGGGGAGAGGGGGGAGCCGCTTTTGTTAGGATTTTATTACGCCCCCCTCACCCCCGAAGGTGTCAGCCCCGATACGAGCGCGTGAAAGCTCCGCTTTCACATAACATAAGAACGGAGCTACATAATAAATCTAACAAAACAAACTGCTCCGCTAAATTATCATTTAACAAAATAAATTCCCTTTTCCTATTGCAATAAGGCCGCGAATATGCTACAATAATACCAACCGCGGCAAGCGGAAATAAATGCTTACGAGAGGTATAATTTATGCCAATAATCTATGACGAAAAAAAGCGCGTGTTCAAGCTGGATACGCCCCACAGCTCCTACGCTTTCCATGTAACGGAATCCAACCACCTGATACATCTGTATTACGGCGCGTATATCCCCGAAACCGACATCACCCACATGATGCGTATCCCGAACGACGAGCCCTTTGTCCCCGCCGTTCACGACGCGATGGGTCCCCACAGCTTCGACTGCGCGGCAATGGAGTTCCCCACAAGCGGAGTTGCGGATTTCCGCGAGCCCTGTATGCAGCTTATGGACAAAAACGGCATGAGCGCCTGCGAGTGCTATTATGAGGGTTACAATATCTTCAAGGGCAAGAAAAAGCTCGATGGTCTGCCCACGACCTATGCCAATACCGAGGACGAGGCAACAAGCCTTGAGGTATACTGCAAAGACCCCCTTAACGGTCTGGAGATAACCCTGCAATACTCCGTTTTCGAGAAGCTGGACGTTATAACGCGCTCCGTAAAGGTGCGCAACGGCGGCAGCGACCCCATAGAGCTGCGCCGCCTGCTGTCGACCTGCGTTGAGCTTGACGGCAAGGATTACGATATGATGACCCTCTACGGTACATGGGCGCGAGAGCGCCACGTTCAGCGCAATCCCCTCCACTTCGGAAAGCAGCTTGTGGATAGCTGCCGCGGCGCGACAAGCCATGCTCACAACAACTTTATCGCCATAGTCGACAGGAACGCGACCGAGGACTACGGCGACTGCTACGGCTTTGCGCTGTGCTATTCGGGCAGCTTCGTCGCGGGCTGCGAGGTAAACCAGTACGAAAAGACCCGCGTTTTCTCGGGAATAAACCCATACGATTTCAGCTGGCATTTGGACCTTAACGAGGAGTTCCAAGCGCCCGAGGTCATTATGGCGTTCTCCGCGAACGGTATAGGCGAGATGTCCCGCACGTTCCACGACGTAATGCGCAACAACCTCACCCGCGGCAAATGGAAGGATATCCGCCGCCCTATCCTTATCAACAACTGGGAGGCTACCTACTTCAACTTCGATACGGAAAAGCTGCTGGATATCGCGCGCGAGTCCGCTAAGGCGGGCATTGAAATGCTGGTAATGGACGACGGTTGGTTCGGTCACCGCAGCGACGACAGAAGCTCTCTGGGCGACTGGTTCGTGAATGAGAACAAGATCAAGGGCGGTCTGAAATATCTGGTCGACGAGGTGAACAAGCTGGGGCTGAAATTCGGTATCTGGTTCGAGCCGGAAATGATCTCGCCCGACAGCGAGCTGTACAAGGCGCACCCCGACTGGTGCATACATATCCCGGGACGTCCCCGCACTACCGCCCGCTCGCAGCTCGTGATCGATTTTTCGCGCAAGGACGTAAGGGACTACATCTACGATCTTATGTACAAAATCCTTTCCTCCGCGAATATCGAATATGTCAAGTGGGATATGAACAGGCAGCTCACCGAGGTGGGCAACGAGGTACTCCCCCCCGAAAGACAGCGCGAGATATGGCACAGATACGTTCTAGGAGTTTACGAGATACAGGAGCGCCTGCTGACCGACTTCCCCGATCTGCTGCTTGAAAACTGCGCGGGCGGCGGTTCGCGCTTCGACGCGGGAATGCTCTACTACTCCCCCCAGATCTGGACGAGCGACGACACCGACGCTATCGAGCGCCTTAAGATACAATACGGAACTTCGCTTTGCTACCCCTGCTCCTGCTTCGGCGCGCACGTTTCCGACAGCCCCAATCACTGCGTGGGCAGAATTACCCCCTTTGAAACAAGAGGGCGTGTGGCTATGGTGGGAACGTTCGGTTACGAGCTGGATATTACCAAAATATCCGACGACGATAAATGGAATATCAGAAAGCAGATCGAGGAGTTCAACAAGTACAATCCCCTTGTCCGCACGGGCGATCATTACCGTATAGGCAATCCCTTTGAGAGCGACCGCTTTGACGCGTGGGAGTTCGTCGCAAAGGACAAGAGCGAGGTGCTGCTGGAATATGCTCAGATACTCAAGGTGCCGAGCGTGTTCCTGCACAGGGTGCGTCTTAAGGGTCTGGAAAAGGGCGCGTGCTACAAGCATGAGGAGACCGGCAGGGTATACTCCGCGGAGCTGCTTATGAACAGCGGCTTTGATATCCCGTCGCTCTGGGGGGATTTCCAAAGCTATATCGCGCATTTTATAAAGGTGTGAGAACATGAAAATTATACTGGCGGCGAAGCGTTCAGCCCCGTTATATTTTCCTTAACCGATTGACAAATAACTGCCCATGCTGTATAATATAGTATGGGCAGATTTTTTGGATAAGTCCGCGTTTGACAAGAGGTGATATGTTTTGCGCGCAAGGTTTTATAAATTAGCATTCCTGCTTCCGGCGGTATTACTGTTGACCGGCTGCGGCAAAAGTATCACGGAGTATGCTTCCGATTTTGCTTCCGGCGCTTCCGGAGTGATTTCGGATATAGTTTCGGAAGCGTCCGATACAGTTTCGGATATAGCTTCCGATGTATCGGGCACGGTTTCCGATTATCTGGAGGAAGCCGCAAATAATACTCCACATCACTACGCCGTAGAAACATTCAACGAAGTGTTTGAGCTTATACAAGCGAAGGATTGTCAGGCGATTTATGATATGTTCAGCGAGTATGACAAGGCAAACGTTGACTTAATGCCCGATATAGAAAAGCTCGTTGAATTTATGGACGGAGAAGTAGTTGAAATGCGCCATGTCGGCGCGTCAAACGATTATAGCTCCGTAAGAGATGGAGTGACGGTAAGTGCAGGTTATTCTGCAACTGCCGACGTTAGAAATGATAAAGGCGTATTGTATTGGGTCAAAGTGGGAGTGGTCACTGCGGCTGATGATGAAGCAAAATTAGGACTGGATTGGATATACATTCTTGACACCGATGCTAAAACTGCATATAGAAATGAATGGCGAAATTGGTATGATAACGATGGTGACAAATCTACCGAACCACAGATACCGGAGAGCATGGATATAGGCGTAAACTATTAAGGGACAAATTCTCATAGTGTACAAAATTTACAGTCGATTTTAAGGCAAACCAATTTGTTGATTTGTGAGGTTTTTGTGAAGACTTTTCTGAAACGCTTTATGCGTGGTGTTGTAATAGTTATCGGAAATATGCTTTTAGCATACGGTTTATTTGAACTTGATAGCAGTATTATCGGATTTTTACGAGATGTTGGTATAAGTTCGGATAAAATACAACATCTAACCCTGTTGATATTCTGCGCGCTTCAAATTTCAATAAATATTCTGTTATATAAAGCATTTCTGAAAAAGTTTTTTGAGCCCGCCGAACAAAAAAATCCGGTGTTTTACTTTCTGTTGCCGGTAATCCCATATGTGATTTTGCCGGTTGTGCTTTATGCTTCGAGTTTTGTGGGTTATACACTTAGCATTGAAACTAATATCCAATTGTTTATTGGTTTCCTGCCAATTGTTTTGAGCGTTTTTATTCCGCTTGCAGTTGCTTATTACCTATATTTTTACAGGTATGTTGGCGAGGCATATTTTGTTTATATGCTTAGTGTTTTTTGCATAATGGTTATCCCAATAACTCTTATATTATTTTTTCCTTATTGAGTTATCTGAGCTTTGATCACATTAAGTTAAGGTGCACAAAATTGATAGTCGATCCGAGGTGACATTCTCTGCGTAATATATGGAACCCCTGGCACGGCTGCCGCAAGGTGAGCGAGGGCTGCGAGAACTGCTATATGTATTTTCTGGACGAGCAGCGCGGGCATAACGGCGCGGAGATATACCGCGTAAAGAATAACTTTGATTATCCCCTGCACAAGGACAGGCGGAGAGCGTACAAGATACGCAGCGGCGAAACGCTTAGCGTCTGCATGACCTCGGACTTTTTTCTGGAGGAGGCGGACGAGTGGCGCGGAGAGGCGTGGGATATAATACGCGAGAGAAGCGACGTTATTTTTTATATGCTCACCAAGCGCCCGCAGCGAATTTCCGAATGTCTGCCGGAGGATTGGGGAGACGGTTGGGAGAACGTGTTCATGAACGTTACCGCCGAAAACCAGCGCCGCGCCGAGGAGCGAGTTCCGCTGCTGCTGGAGCTGCCATTCAAGCATAAGGGAGTGAACGTCGCGCCCTTTATCGGCGAGGTAAGTCTTGCAAAGTGGCTGGACAGCGGACAGATCGAACAGGTGAGCTGCGGCGGTGAGAATTACAGCGGAGCGCGTCCCTGCCGCTTTGAATGGGTGCAGAGCCTGCGCGCGGAATGCGTGAAGCGGAACATAACTTTTTTGTTCGTGGACACGGGGACGAAATTTATCAAGGACAACAAGCTGTATACCCTTTCCGAAAAACGGATAAGAAGCGAAATGGCTTCAAAATCCCGAATGAGCTTTGAGGGAAAGCCGCTGAAATTCAAGCTGTATAACGAATGCGGCTATGAGATAGGCGAGGACTTCCTGCATAAGCCCGAGTATTATGAAAACTGCGAGCTGTGCGCCTGGAAGCCGACCTGCTCGGGCTGCTCAAGGTGCGGGCAGTGCGGGTTGGGAGTTTAAATCAGAGCCGCGCAATAATTGCGGAGCAATAGGGGCGCTCGCAAAGAGCCACATAACGCCCACGCAGCAAAAATTTTCGCAACAAGCTCCCGAAGCGGAGCGGAACAGAGTTCCGCGGAGCTTTGGGGGCGCGGTAGGCGAACGAAGTTCGCCGGTGCGAAAATTTTTTTAAATAATTTAATTATCGTCAACCTATATAAACAGCTTTTCATCAACATAACTTAACCGCATTACAGCCAAGATCAACATTTTATATACAGATCAATGCAAAAATTTTTTGAGGTCAGGAGAGGTATGGACTTTCAGAGAGAACTGACGGAAATGCGGGAGAGCTTTGAGCGTATGCGTAAGCTGTCGCTTCCGTCGCCGCCGAAATGGCTCGACAAGAACGACGGGCTTATTTCCGTTTATGAGGACAGGGAGATATTAAGCTCAAAGGGCAGCGTTTATTACGCGTATATCATACAGGCTAACACCTCGCTTTTTGAGACCAACACCGTGAACGTCGCTCCCGCAAGTGTTATTTATAATCTGTCGAAAACGACGGAGATGAACCCCAACGCGCTGAGACCGTTCGGACGGTATCTCTATCTTTGCAAAGAAAAGCCGCCCGAGGAAGTACCGAAGTGGCTTGACAGGGCGGTGGGAATATTGAACGACGGTATGGATCGTTCGGTTCTGGAGATACGGGCAAGCGAAACGGAGCACTTTGATATGGATATGAAATTTTTGCCGGTCGTAGTGTTCGCGGCGCAGCTCCCGCTGTATCATCTGTGCGGGAATATCATACCGATAATCGCCGCGCCGGAGCACTGCAATTCGGCGGCGGTTCTGAACGGCGCGTACTGGTCGAGGGAATTCAGAAACGCGTGGGTAAAAAAGGAGCTTTAAATGCGCAAAAAAATATTTGCCGCGGCTCTGGCGGTCATGTTGACGGGCTGCTCGCCGCCGTCGGCAGAGGTAATGGAAAGTCCGGAGGTAGCCGATACCGCGCAGGCTCTGCCGATATCGGAGACCGAGGAAACGGCGGAAACGATCGCGGAAACAGTCGAGGCAGCGGAAACAGCGGAGATCGTGCCGCCGCCGCTCACCGAAAAAAGCTATTCGGGCGATATGCTCTCGGAGGAGTATATGAAGCTCCTCGGGCGCACTCACAATGAGGACGGTATACTCTGGCTGCCGCACTCCGCGAGCGGTGTGGAATTTACCATGGACGGCACATACTGCTCCGTGACGCTGGCGGGCGACAGCGCGGCGCAGACGAGCGGCAGAGCGCGTTTCGCGGCTTATGTGGACGGAGAGCGGGTGCTGGACGAGATGATCTCCGAAAAGGAGATGACCTTTGAGATTTTTGTTTCCGAGGAGCTTGAGGTAAGCCGCACGACCGAAAGCGAAAGCGGCTCTCAAAGCGAAACGGAGATAGTGAGCATTGAGGTAGGTCAGCGCTCAAAGGAGATCACCGTAAGGCTGGTGAAGCTCTCCGAAGCGCTGTATTCCACGGTAGGGCTAAAAAGCGTTGACGTTGTGTCGCGGGGAGATATCTCACCGACGGCGGAAAAGGACTTGAAAATAGAATTTATAGGGGATTCGTTGACCTGCGGCTACGGCGTGGACGACGAGGTGAGCAGCCATCATTTTTCCACGACCACCGAGGACTGCACAAAGGCGTTTGCCTATAAGGCTGCGCAGATGCTTGACGCGGAATACAGCCTGGTGTCGTACAGCGGGTTCGGCATTGTGTCGGGGTATACCTCGGTAAAGGGAGTCAAGTCGGGAGACTATGTGGTGCCTGATATGTATGAAACGCTGGCGTACAGCGGCGGGAGCTACAACGGATATAATGCCGGTGATACTCGGTGGGATTTCTCGCGGTTTCAGCCCGACGTTGTGGTGATATGTCTGGGCGCGAACGACCAGACCTACACGGGCAGCAGCGAGGAGCTTATGCGGGAATATACCGACGCTTACGTGGAGTTCCTCGGGCGGATACGCGGTAAAAATCCCGACGCGCATTTTGTGTGCTGTCTGGGTCTGGTGAGCGACGGACTGTATGACGCGGTGTGTACCGCCGCCGAGGAATACTCCGAGCAGACGGGCGACGACAGTATAAGCGTGCTGCACCTGCCCGTGCAGGACGGCTCAACGGGCTATGCCGCCGACTATCACCCCACCGCCGCGACTTATGATGAAGCGGCTTCGCTTCTGGCGGAGAAGATACGCTCGGAGGTGCTTGGGCAGATGTCACCCGGACTTATAGCCGATAATTGAGCGGTCAAAGCACCGAAAGCAAAGACCCACAAAATGCCCGCGCAGCAAAGCAGCGCTTACAGAGAGCAACACCGCGCTCGCAGAGAGCAGCACTGCTCCCACGCAGCAAAATTTTCGCAACAAGCTCCCAAAGCGCAGTGTAACGGAGCTTTGGGAGCGCGGTAGGCGAACGTAGTTCGCCGGTGCGAAAATTTTTTTGAAATAAGGAGGAAATATGAGACTTAAAAAAATCATGGCGGCAGCGCTTGCCGCGTCGATGTTACTGACGGGGTGCGCGAAGAACGACGGGGCGGGATCGTCCTCGGGTGAAAGCTCGGAAGCAATAAAGACAGAGGAGACGGTTGGAGCAATGGTAAGGACGTATGAAGCGGAGGAGCAATATGTAAAGATGCTGGGGCGCACGCATAATGAGAACGGTGTTCTGTGGCTGGCGCACTCCGCGAGCGGCGTGGAGTTCACAGTAAAGGGAACGCAGTGCTCCGTGAAGATCATCGGGGACAGCATGATATCCGCGGAGGATAATCAGGCGCGTTTTGCCGCGTATGTCGACGGCGAACAGGTGGTTGACGAGATGATAACCCAGAGCGAGGTTACATATGACGTTTTTTCATATGAGGAGGAGAAGGAGGTCACCGTAAGACTGATGAAGGTGTCCGAGGCGGCAAACTCCATTCTGGGTATCGACGAGATAACCGTTACCTCCGCGGAGGACATAGCTCCCACGCCGGAAAAGGAGTTGAAAATAGAGTTTATCGGGGATTCGATAACCTGCGGCTACGGCGTTGACGACGAGGACAGAAATCACCACTTCTCCACCAAGACCGAGGACGCTACAAAGGCTTACGCATACAAAACGGCGGAGCTTCTTGACGCGGATTACAGCCTTGTTTCATACAGCGGACACGGCATAGTTTCGGGTTACACCACGCAGGGCAAAAAGGTGGCGGCGCAGCAGCTCCCCAACAAGTATGAGTGCTTTGCGATGAGCAGCGGCAGCGGTCCCGACGGCTTCTCCGCGGTGAGCGTTGATTGGGATTTTTCAAAGTTTGTGCCCGATATCATAGTGATAAATCTCGGCACTAACGATAATTCCTACACAGGCAAGGACGAGGAGCTGATAAAGGAATACTCGGATTCCTATGTGAAGTTCCTCGGTAAGGTTCGCAAAAACAACGCGGACGCTCATATAATCTGCGCGTTCGGAGTTATGGGCGCGGACCTGTACGACGCGATATGCACCGCCGCGGAGAACTACACCGCCGAAACGGGCGACACCAATATTTCCACTCTCCGCCTTTCCACGCAGGACGGCTCCACAGGCTTCGCCGCCGACTGGCACCCCACCGCCGCTACCCACGATATCGCGGCTTCGGAGCTTGCGGATTATATCAACGCGACCATTCTTTGATATTACAGTATGTATATAAAGTGTAAGCTATTATGCTTTTAAGTTATGTTGACGAGGAGCAAATGATTTAAAAGAATTTCAAAT
>CAZKJC010000107.1:0-8621 GCA_964552995.1 uncultured Ruminococcus sp. | reverse complement strand
ACTTTTATTTATGTTCCTGTGTGCCATAGCCACTCTCTCTTTTGGAGGCCTTGCATGCTTGAGAACGCTTCTTTTCTCTTTAAGGACGGCTTTTTGAAAGAATATATGGAGGGAAAAAGCGACAGGCTGAGCGATTACGATTTTTCCCGCGATAAAGAGCGGGAGTTGTCCGTGACCGGAGCGCTGAACGTCAGAATGTCCACCCGAAAGATCGCCACGACGGACGAGGAGCGGGAGAGCTTTTGCAGCGAGATATCCGATTCGGAATACATAACGCTTGAAGAGGCGGAGGAGCAGTCCGCTTATGACTATTTCAAGGAAGAAAGAGAGCGCTTTGATATTGAAAAGGTGAATATAGGCGGCTCGGAGGTCACGCTTGACGTTTCAAACGCGCGTTGCGGCTACACGATCGATCGGGATATAACGCTGAACGCCTTTGTGGCGCGGAACGAGGACGGAGCGATCACCTTTATTCCCGATCCCGCGTATATGCACGGTATTCCGGTTATATCGAAAGATCCGGAGCATCTCACCTTTGATATAAACGGCACGGAGATCATGATGGACAGCTTTGCGGTGACAGATGACGATGCTGTGGATCATTTCTCCGAAGTGTTTGAAAACCGCGGAACCGCCCACTTTTACGCGAAAGTCACCTTCGGCGGGCTTGAGGTGGGTTACGATTTTGATTCGGGATACAGCTGCACGGCGAATGTGTATAGGATCGAGCCTATAACGGACGATGTTGAATCGACACTGAACAAGCCGTTCACAATGGACGATCCCGACAAAGACCCCGCAATGACGGAGACCTACAACGCTATCATAAACGATCTTGACACGATCTACAAGGATTCCACCCACGGGATAACTCTGCTTGATCTGGACTTTGACGGAGCGCCCGAGCTGTTGGTGTCCGATGTTTTTGAGCTGGATACGGAGTACTACAACAACGTTGGTGTGAACGTTTCGGTCTACCGCATAGAGAATGGGGGACTGAAGTATATCGACAGCTTCCCGAGCGCGAATATCGTGGTTTACGATCCGTATAATTCGCTTGGACTGAAAACGCTCCCCGACGGCACAAAGGGCTGGTTTTCCACCTCGTATGACGGTGAGGATCGTATTTATCAGCTAAAGGGCGATGAGCTTGTGGCTACCGATATTCTCACTAAAGAAGTGATAAGCGAAACAGTCAACGAATACGGGCACACCGAGACCGAATACAACTACTATTTTATGGGGGAGCTTATCGTGCCCACGGTTATCCATGAGGATATTTCCGGGCAGGACGGAGAATTGTCCGATACTCACTTTGAATGGAACGGGTCATACTCTTATTTTGGCGTGATGTGGGAGCTTATCGGAAAGATACGCGAGGACTACTGCGCGGATATCACCGAGACTTACCGCCTTTACAATGACTGGCTAAGCCCATTTGTGAATTTTAATAACTATCAGATGCTTGACCACTATTCTCTTACCGACCGCGAGCTTTCCTACAATATCGCGTATCTGGTCGACAGCTATTATCTGGGAGATTACAGTGCCGAGAGCAGCTCCTATGAATACAGATTTTTAGGGGATTACGCGAAGCCCGTTATCTATCTCTATCCCGAAAAGGAAACGGAGGTTTCCGTTAAGATCGATCTGCCCGAGGACGGCGAGCTGACCTGCACCTATCCCGATTACGGCGACGGCTGGAACGTTACGGCGTTCCCCGACGGGACGATTTTCGACAAGGACGGCAGCGAGTACTATTGCCTGTACTGGGAGGGCACCGGCAGCGCGGTTCTCGAGGGCGGCAAGGGCTGGTGCGTCGCGAAAGAGGATTCGGGAGCGTTCCTGCGCGAAAAGCTGTTGGAGATAGGTCTTACCGCAAGGGAAGCGAACGAGTTTATAATTTACTGGCTGCCCGAGCTGCAAAAGAGCGCCTATAATGTGATAACGTTCCACACCGAGGATTACGCACGGGGAGTTCCGCTGACGGTATCGCCCGCGCCAGACAGCGTGATACGCGTGTTTATGACCTTTGAGCCGAGCACGGAGTTTGTGGATATCGCGCCGCAGAAGCTCCCGCATTATGAGCGGAACGGATTTACTCTGGTCGAGTGGGGCGGAAGCCGCCCTATGGACTAACAGTCTGAAAAGGCAAGAGCAGTGTTTTGTGTGCTCTTGCCTTTATTGGTATAAATGATAATTCATAATGTACAAATTCGTAAAAAATGATAAAAATAATCGTGCATAACCCGTTGTTTTATGCTAAAATAAAAGGGGTGATAAAATGGACAGAACTTGTCAAAGATATGTACTCTTTTGGTTCTGCTGAAATTGGTAAATTCAGAGCCGTTGTCTGTCCGGATAACCTTCGGAGCATATCCGGTAACACAACAATTCAAACCCGAAAAACGATGAAAAGGTACTTGAAATTTATTCTGAAATATGGTATAATATTTTTATATATTATTTTACCGTAAGCGGAATAAAAACCGTCGGATCATTATAAATTAGAAATATGGACAACTCGCCGCGAATGCGGCTGCAACCGATAAGAGGTGTTTTATGAAAGCAGATTTACATTGCCATACGACCATATCCGACGGCTCGCTGGGAATATCGGATATAATCAGACAAGCCGACAGGGACGATGTGCGGTATCTTGCGATAACCGACCACGATTCGCTGGCTTCGCTCTCGCGTTCGGCGGTGCTTGGTAAGCGATATAACGTTACGGTCATTCCCGCGGTGGAATTCTCAGCTTTTGACGGGAAAAGCGGGCGCAAGGTACATATCCTGTGCTATTTCCCGCAGAAGCCCGACAGGCTGGAGGGGCTGTGTCTGCGCACCTCCGAGGGGCGTATGAAGCTCGGGAAAAGCATGGCGATGAAGGTGCTGGAAAAATTCCCCATAACCCTGGAAAGTATTCTGCGTTATTCCGCGGGCAGCAAGGCTATTTATAAATGCCATATAATGCACGCACTGATGGATTACGGCTACACCACGGAGCTGTACGGCAGCGTTTATGACGAGATATTCGACGCCAAAGAAGGAATATGCGCAGAGCAGGTAAAGGCGGAGGCGGATTTCTACCCCGACGTGCGCTTTGTAACAACTCTTATAAGAGCCGCGGGAGGAATTTCCGTGATGTCCCACCCTAAGGTATACGACAGTATAGAGCTTCTGGAGGAGATGGCGGCGGCGGGAGAGATCGACGGCGTGGAGGTGTGGCACAGCAGCGCGGACGAGAGCTTCCGCGGACAGCTCATGCAGATCGCGGAGCGGTACAGCCTTATTACCACGGGCGGCTCGGATTTCCACGGGTTCTATAACCACTACGCGATCCAGATCGGCTCAAACGTTACCCCCAAGGAATCGCTGGACAGAATGATCAAATTCGGAAGGTAGACGCTATGAAAAAGTCTGATGTGTATTTATACGGCGTTATTGTCGCTACCACCGGCTTTTTGCTTAAGGGCGGATTCCTCACTCCCGACGAGTATTCGGAGCTGGAGGGGAAATATCGTCTGCCCGGTGGAGAAACGGGGACTTGCGCCACGGTGCTTTCCTCGCTTGGGGTAAGCAGCGCGGTAGACGGCAATCATATCGGTTATGAGGTCGCGCCGCTAATTAAAAAATTCTACGCCGACAAGCAGGTCGATCTTGACTGCCTGTATTTTGACGACAGCTACGAGGGTCTGGAGGACTACGTTATAATATCGGACAACGACCGGACTCCTATGGGAATGTTCGGGCATTTTTACGCTCAGGGAAAACGTTGGAACAGACCCGATGAGGAAAGGATAAAGTCCTGCCGCATAGCGGCGATAGACCCGTTTTTTCCCGAGGACTCACAGCTCGCTGCGGAATACTGCGTAAAGCACGGAAAGCCCTATGTCACCATTGACTGCCGCCATGACAGTTATATTCACCGTCACGCGGCGGTGTCGGTCATTTCGGGGGAGTGCTTCGCGAACAGCTATCCCGACCAAAGCCGCGAGGAGCTCATTCCGCTTTTTATGGAAAACGGCGGGCTTACGATAATCACCAACGGCTCAAAGCCGTTGCTTTACGGCAGAAACGGCGTTGTAAATACCTTTGGGCCTTATAAGGTAAAGGCGGTGAGCACCCTCGGCGCGGGAGATTCCTTTAAGGCGGGAGCGGTCTACGGTCTGCTGAACGGAATGTCGGACGGGGAGCTTGTGAGCTTCGCGAGCGCTTGTGCCGCCTGCGCGGTCACGGAGTTCCCGCTGCCTCTTAATCCGCCCACTCTTGAAAAAATAGGGAAGATACGCGGCGCTCGGGCTTAGGCGATCTTGGATAATGATCTAAAGGCAATACCACATTGATCTGCGGTATTGCCTTAAATGCGTTTTTGAGTTATACGCAGGGTCTATTAAAAAATATATTTTAAAAGTATTTATTTTTATTCGATCCCCCTTGCAATTTTCATTGTAATATGTTAAAATATAAACAAGTAAAAAATTTAATTGATTTTTAAGCAGCTTTCCGCGAAAAAGGCGGGAGGACAGGAGAGGTTTTTATAATGGACATTAAGGAAGAGGCTCTTAAAAAGCATTATGAGTGGCAGGGTAAGCTGGAGGTGGTTTCCCGCGCGAAGATAGAAACAAAAGAGGATCTGTCGCTGGCGTATACCCCGGGTGTGGCTCAGCCCTGCCTGGAAATAGCGGATAATCCCGAGCTTTCCTATAAGCTGACAAGGCGCGGGAATCTGGTGGCTGTTATCACGGACGGCACGGCGGTGCTGGGTCTGGGCGATATAGGCGGACTTGCGGGTATGCCGGTCATGGAGGGCAAGTGTTGTCTTTTCAAGGAGTTCGGCGGTGTGGACGCGGTGCCGCTTTGCATAAAGAGCAAGGACCCCGACGAGATCGTGCGCACTATCGAGCTTATCTCGGACAGCTTCGGCGGGATAAATCTTGAGGATATCTCCGCGCCGCGCTGCTTCGAGATCGAAGCACGGCTCAAGGAGCGGCTGGATATCCCCGTGTTCCACGACGATCAGCACGGAACGGCTATCGTGGTGGGCGCGGCAATGCTCAACGCGGTAAAGCTGGCGGGCAAGCGGCTTGAGGATATCACGGTGGTGATAAACGGCGCGGGCTCGGCGGGAATAGCTATCGGAAAATTCCTGCTCAAGCTGGGCGTTGGTGATCTTGTTATGGTGGATATCGCGGGTATAATCAACCGCGACGAGGCTTACGAAAATCCCGCGCACGCGGAGATCGCGAAAATCACCAACAGGGATAACGTCAAGGGTGGTCTGGCGGACGCCATGAGGGGCGCTGACGCTTTTGTGGGAGTTTCAAGACCGAATCTGGTCACTCCCGATATGGTAAGGTCAATGGCGGATAAGCCGATAATGTTCCCGATGGCTAACCCCAATCCCGAGATAACCTACGAGCTGGCAAAGGAATCGGGCGCGTTCGTGGTAGGCACGGGCAGAAGCGACTATCCCAATCAGATCAACAATGTGCTGGTGTTCCCCGGGGTGTTCAAGGGGGCGCTGAGCGTCCGTGCGAAGCAGATCACCGAGGAAATGAAGCTGGCGGCGGCAAGGGCTATCGCGTCGCTTGTCACGGAGGATAAGCTCTCGCAGGATTATATTATCCCCAGCGCGCTTGACAAGTCGGTTGCGGAGACGGTCGCGAAAGCTGTCGCGGAGCAGTGGGAAAAAGATAACGGTTAATGTCGGAGGTATGATATGGCAACATGGCTTGTTCATATACGCATTGCGGATATGCTTTTGAATAAGTTCCGATTTCCGCGCCGTGATTTTTTAGCCGGAAACATCGCTCCCGATTGCAGCTTTCCAGACGGAAACGGCGGTTTTGATCCGCCTGCCGCCGTCACGCACTGGACGAAAACGGGAAAGAAAGGGGATTGCGATTATGCGCAGTTTGCGGAGAAAATGCTGCCTCACGCCAGAAACGAGGGTGAACGCGCTCTGCTTCTTGGCTGCTATGCACACCTTATCACCGACTGTCTTTGGGTAAGGGATATCGTAAATCCGGCAAAGCTCAGATTTCCCGAGCTGTACCAAAATCGTCAAAATGAATTTTACCGTCTTGCCAAGGCGGACTGGTATGACAACGACGCTGCATTTCTCGCTGCTGATCCCGATTATCCCGCTCTTCTGGAGTTGGCGGAAATACGCGGCTATGACAGCTCAATTTTTCCTTACTATGGGAGAGATAATATTCAAATACAAATTGGGAATATTATTGGATTTTACCGCTCGAAAAGCTACGACGGCAGAGAGTTTGTTTATATCACAACCGCGCAGGTCGACGAGTTTGTGTTAAACGCCGCCGAGGATATAGGGGAAATGCTTGAAAAAATTATCTGAAAGCAAAAATCAACATATCGCCCGTGCAGCAAAAGCAACGCTGAATAAAGAGCAACATTTTGCCCACGCAGGAAATTTTCCGCAAGCCGCTGTGAAAGCTCTGCGGAACGAAGTTCCGCGGAGCTTTCACGGCGGGCTAGCGCCGACGTTGCCAAGGCAAGTTGCAGCGGTGCGGAAAATTTCAAATTTAAATCATTCGCGAAAAATTTTTTTGAAATCAGGAGTTAAGTATGAAGTACGAATTTAATCCGCGGGGCGTTTGCTCCCGCAAGATGGTTCTCGAGATCGAGGACGGAGTGATCAAGGACTTGAAGGTGGAGGGCGGCTGCAACGGCAATTTGCAGGGTATCTCAGCGCTGGTAAAGGGAATGAGGGTGGAGGACGTCATCGAGAAGCTCGCGGGTATCCGCTGCGGCTCGAAGCCCACGTCGTGCCCCGCGCAGCTCGCGGAGGGACTGGCGAAGTTCAAGGCGGAAAACGCCGTCTAAAAACAGATAGACATAAGGAGAGCGGCGAGACCGCGGTATAACATGAAAATATCATCACTTTTCAAGCAGGGCAGACCTGTGTTTTCGTTTGAGATCTTCCCGCCGAAAAAGAACGGGTCGATCGAGGCAGTGTATAAAACGCTGGACGAGCTGACGGATCTTAAGCCGGACTTCATCAGCGTTACCTACGGAGCGGGAGGAAATACCCCCGTAGGCTGTTCCACAAGGGAGATAGTCCGCATAATCAAGGAGAAGTATCACACGGAGTCCATCGCGCACCTCACCTGTGTGAACTCCACGCGGGAGGATATCGACAGGGTGATCGGGGAGTTCGAGAACTGCGGCATTGAGAACGTGCTGGCGCTGCGCGGGGATATCAATCCGGATATCCCGCCGAAAGAGGATTTCAAGCACGCGAGCGAGCTGATAGCTTATATGAAGCAGCGCAGCGGGCTCAGCTTTTCGGGCGCGTGCTATCCCGAGGGTCACACGGAAGCGAACAGCCTTGACGAGGATATAGAAAATCTTAAGATAAAGGTGGACGCGGGCGCGGAGCACCTGATGAGCCAGTTGTTTTTTGACAACGATCATTTTTATCGGTTCATGGAAAAGGCGAGAGCGGCGGGGATAAACGTTCCGATAGAAGCGGGGATAATGCCCTGCGTCAACGCTAATCAGATACAGCGCATGGTGACGATGTGCGGAGCGAGCCTTCCGCCGAAATTCACAAAGATAATAGCGAGATTCGATAATAATCCCGAAGCCATGCGGGACGCGGGTATCGCCTACGCGATAGATCAGATAATCGACCTTGCGGCGAACGGCGTGGACGGTATCCACCTGTACACAATGAATAATCCCTATGTGGCAAGAAAGATCAGTGAAAGCGTCGAGAGCGTTTTATTGGGTTAGTAAAGCAGGTAAATTATGATAAGTCAGATCACATCTATAAATCGTTCCGAAGCGCTGCGCTATATGGGCTACAAGGGCGAGCCGGACGAGCGCATATCCGCGCAGATAGGAGAGTGCGAAAAGGCTCTCATAAAGGAAGCGCGTCCGCAGTTCGTGTGGCGGGCATTTGAGATAACAAGGGTAGAGAATATACTGGCGCTGAACGGGTGCGATTTTACTCTGGACGGCAGGGATATCGCGGATCATCTGCGCGGCTGCAATAAGGCGGCGATCATCTGCGCTACTCTTTCCGCGGATACGGACAGATTTCAGCGGCGGCTGGACGTGAGCGATTCCATGAAAGCGCTCATTACCGACGCTTTGGCGAACGCAATGATAGAGCAGGTGGTCGAGGACGCTCGCAAGGATATCCTTGCAGATATGATGGGGTATTCCACCACATTTTGCTACGGCGCGGGCTACGGGGATTTCCCGATAGAGACCGCGAAGCAGCTCATAGCCGCCGTGGACGCGGTGAGGAAGATCGGCGTGTGCTGCACCGCGACGAATATGCTCACTCCGCAGAAAACGATCGTGGGGATCGTGGGACTGTCACGCGGCGAGCTGGATATGAAGCGTAAAAATTGCGAGGATTGCTCAATGAAGCATACCTGCAAGTTCAGAGAGTATGGGTTAAGATGTAATTAAAACGGCGCGGCGGGAATTTTCCGCCGCGATTTGCTTGGGGATTTTTGTTGGTTGATAAAATAAATGATAATTTATGCTGGCACGCATATTATGTAGGATTTGCAATGTGGTTCTCCTTTTAATTTGTTAAAGTTGAATTTGTTATGTTTATCCGCTCTATTATTTTG
>CAZKJC010000106.1:3362-8676 GCA_964552995.1 uncultured Ruminococcus sp. | reverse complement strand
AGGATCATTCCGGCTCCGAAGAATAAAAATTATCTCCGCGGCAGAGGAAAGCCACAGTCCGCACCGCAGAGTTAATATATGAGCCCCGACCCCTCGGCGAATAAAACGCCGAAGGCTATCGGGGCTTGTGCTTTTAGGAGGTCGTGTTAAGGCAGGGATCAAGGTTATCTGGTAACGAACATAGGCTGTATCTGCCGACCCTCTATGGCTTCGGCGATGGTCTGCGGTATCTTCGAGAAATCCGCCACCATGGAAAAGGGCTTTCCTACGCAGTCGTCCTGAAGCATGGGGACAAAGTAGAAATTCTTATAGTTGCGCAGGGTGCCTATGTTCTTGGCGGAGCCCGACAGCGCGTCGTTGGTGGAAACGGCTATGACTACGGGGCGCTGGTTGCGCAGATGGCTCTTGACCGCCATGCAGACGGGGGTGTCGGTTATACCAAGCGCCAGCTTAGCCAGCGTGTTCCCCGTGCAGGGGGCGACCACCAGCACGTCGAACATTTTTTTCGGACCGACGGGCTCCGTGGCGGTCAGATCATGAAGAACCGTCCTGCCGGTGATCTCGTACAACCTTGCCGCGTGCTCCTGCGCCGCGCCGAAGCGGGTGTCAAGAGAGTAGGCGTTGTGGGACATTATCGGGGTAAGCTCGCAGCCCAGCGCCGAGAGCTGCTCAAGCTGCTCAAACGCGCGCGAGAACGTGCAGAACGAGCCGCACACTGCGAATCCCACCCTTAATCCCGATAGCTTCTGTATATCGCTCATAATATTATCCTTTCTGATTGAAAAGAATTTCAAAATTCCCGCAAGCGATCCTCGGTCATTCGCGGAGTTTTGCGCAAAACTCAACAAAATGCCATAAGCAATTATGAGATTTTTGCGCAAAACCTTCGCTCATTCCCTGCCAAGTTTTGCGCAAACAGCTGCAAAATGCCATAATGTGCCTCGCGAATGTTGCGCAAAACTCTACCGATTGCGGGAACCGGTCATCGTTTGCTGAACGCAAACTCGACCTTTTTGAAATTCCTGCGTGAGTTTTATGTTGCTCTTTGTTTGTGTTGCTTTCCTGCGTGAGCTTAGCGTTGCTCTTGGCGTACATCGCTTCGCTGCGCTTGCCCGAAATCTATGTTATCAATTTTGCTTGTCTGTTTCCGCGATAATTGCTTCGGCAATGATCTCTCCCGCGGTTTTCGGGGAATATTTCCCGGGAAGCCCGGGGGCATGGATATACTGTACCCCATATTGCCCCGCGCGGCTCTTGTATGGCTCGGGCGGCAGCGAGGCAAGCTCCAGATAGACCGCGCCGCGCTTCATGCGGGAGAATACCTCCGCGCCGAAAAGCTCCGCGGGAACGGTGTTGACTATGAAATCCGCCCTGCCGCAGATGGTGGGCAGCTCTGTCAAATCAGCCGCCGATAACCCGTCCAGCTCCGCCTTAGTGCGCTGCTCCGCGCTTCTCGCGCAAACGGTGACGGAAGCTCCGAACGCTTTCATAAGCCGCGCCGTGTAGACCGCGACGCGCCCGCCGCCCGTTATAGCTGTCTCCGAGCCGAACAGCGAGGAGTCGCTGCTTCCCGCCAGTATAGCCGCGGCGGATTCGGCGGTAAGTACGGCGTTTTTGAGCGTCAGCGGCTCGTCGGCAAAATAATTTATGAATTTCAGCTCCATATCGCGGCAGATTTTCTCGATAGTGCTGTTCGCTCCGCCGCAGAAAACCGTTGCGCCTTCCGCCGCGTATCGGGATACAAGCTCAAACGGCAGCGGCTCTTCGGAAAACGGAGCGTTGATGTGAGCTCCGTCACGGCTGACGGGCAGCGGCAGGACGATATGATCATACCTGCCCTCGGGCATATCCGCGCCGTTCAGCCTGTCAACGGGATATTTTTCAGATATCGTGTCCGCGGCGTATTCCATGCGCTTGTCGCCGCCTATAAAAAGAAATTTATTTATCATTACGGTTCAGCCCCCGGGGGCGGTTCTCCTTTCGGTAGTTTATGAACGGTGCTGTTTTTGCGGCGTATCACGCCGCTTCAGTTTGTATAAAAAGCCGTCGCAACGCAATGTTGAGGCAGGAAATTTTTCGCGAGAGCCTGACGCGCCTCGCTCCGCGCAGCGGAGTGAGGCGTGGCGGGCGGGTCGCGGAAAATTTCAAATTTAAATAAATTTGCTTAGATCAACACTTTATACACATACTGTTGCGGCATATCACGCCGTCTGTAATATTTTATGCGAACGAAGCGGATAAGTGAATACTTTCTATCTTGACAACGGGGCGGGTTAGTAGTATAATATTTGATGTATAGAATCGTCCCGCGGTATAAAAATAATAATAAATTCTGCGGAGGAGCTAATAAGGAGGAAGTTATGAATATTACGGAAGATATCAGGTATGTGGGAGTCAACGACCATGAGTTGGATCTTTTTGAGGGACAGTACACCGTCCCCAACGGCATGGCATATAATTCGTATGTGATACTCGATGAGAAGATCGCGGTAATGGATTCGGTGGACAGGCATTTCGGCGATGAGTGGCTGAAAAATCTCTCGGAAGCGCTCGGCGGCAGAAAGCCGGATTATCTTGTGGTACAGCATATGGAGCCCGATCACTCCGCGAATATCACAAGATTTGTCGAGGCATATCCGGAAGCGAAGATTGTCGCGACCAAAAAAGCGTTTGAGATGATGGGTCAGTTTTTCGGCACGGATTACGCGGACAAGCAGGTAGTCGTGGGTGAAAAGGACACGCTGTCTCTCGGAAAGCACACGCTTACTTTTGTGACCGCGCCGATGGTCCACTGGCCCGAGGTCATGGTGACATATGACGACGTGGACAAGGTACTGTTCTCGGCGGACGCTTTTGGCAAATTCGGCGCACTGGACATTGACGAGGACTGGGCGTGCGAGGCAAGACAGTATTATTTCGGGATCGTCGGGAAATACGGCGCGCAGGTTCAGGCGCTGCTGAAAAAGGCGGCGGCGCTGGATATACGGAAGATATGCCCGCTGCACGGTCCGGTGCTGACGGAAAATATTGAATACCATATCGGGCTGTACAACACATGGTCAAGCTACGGCGTTGAGTCGGAGGGCGTGGTGATAGCGTATACCTCGATATACGGCAACACCAAAAAGGCGGCAGAGCTGCTGGCGGAAAAGCTCAAGGAAAAGGGCTGTCCCAAGGTAGTTGTCACCGATCTTGCGCGTGACGATATGGCGGAGGCTGTCGGGGACGCGTTCCGTTACGGAAAGCTGGTGCTCGCGACTACGACCTATAACGCGGATGTATTCCCGTTTATGAGGGAATTTATCGAGAATCTGACGGAGCGGAATTTTCAGAACAGGGTAATAGGAATTATAGAGAACGGTAGCTGGGCGCCCATGGCGGCAAAGGTCATCAAGACGGCGTTTGAGAAGAGCAAGAATATCACGTTCACGGATACCACGGTGACGATAAAGTCCGCGCTGAACGCGGAGAGCACCGCGCAGGTAGAGGCGCTGGCGCAGGAGCTTATGAAGTAAGGTATAAAGCCACAAACCGCCCACGCAACAAAGCAGCCGGCATAGAGCAACCAAAAGTGGACGCAGCCAAGCAACGCCAACAAAGAGCGACATACTGCCCACGCATGAATTTTCCGCAAGCCGATGTGAAGCTCTGCGGAACAAAGTTCCGCAGAGCTTCACATCGGGCTAGCAAGAACGCAAAGCGTTCTTGCGGTGCGGGAAATTCTTTTAAATCATTTGCTTCTCGTCAACAAAAACAAACCGCTTCTTGTCAACATACATTAAAAGCATTGCGCGCTGCAAAATTCAAAAAAATCAGGAGAAAAGAAATGTTAAAGCCATTTTCAGACAGAGTGTCGGGGCTTCAGCCCTCGGCGATAAGGGAGATATTGAAGTTTACGGCAGATCCCGAGGTGATAAGCTTCGCGGCGGGGAATCCCGCGCCCGAGGCGTTCCCGACGGAGGTAATAGGAAGATTGTCCGCGGAAATTCTTGCGGAGGAGCCGATAAACGCCTTGCAATATTCGGTAACCGAGGGCTACGCGCCGCTTCGCGAGCGGCTTAAGGAGCAGCTCACCGAAAAGGGGCTGTTCGGGTCGAGGGATATGGTGGTAGTGACCGCGGGCGCACAGCAGGCGATAGAGACAACGGCGAAGATATTGCTGAACGAGGGCGATGTGATAATATGCGAGGACCCGTCGTTTATAGGTTCGCTGAACGCTTTTCGCTCCTACGGAGTGCGCGTTGCGGGAGTGCCGATGGACGGCGGGGGCATGAGCGCGGAGGGGCTGGAGGAAACTCTGAAAGCCAATCCCACCGCAAAGCTGATATATACTATCCCGAATTTCCAGAACCCCACGGGGCTGACGACCACGCTTAAGCGCCGCCGTGAAATGCTGGCTCTGGCGAAAAAGTACGGCGTGTATATCCTGGAGGATAATCCCTACGGAGATTTGCGGTTTGAGGGAGAGAACGTGCCGTCGATAAAGGAGCTGGACGACGAGGGCGTCGTGCTGTACGCGGGAACGTTCTCCAAGACTCTTGCCCCGGGTCTGAGAGTGGGGTATCTGCTGGGGTGCGAGGAGATCGTCAAAAAGGCGGTAGTCGGCTTGCAGACCAGCACGGTGCATACCAATATATGGGCGCAGATGCTTACATACCGGTTTTTGAAAGAGGTGGATTTCGAGGCGCACCTGGAGCGGCTGCGGGGTATTTACAAGGCGAAATATCAGCGCATGAGGGACGGACTGCGCCGCGAGCTTCCCGACAGCATAACGCTGACAGAGCCGCAGGGCGGGCTGTTTATCTGGGGAACGCTCTCCGAAAAGTATGATATGAACGCGTTCTGCACCGAAGCGGTGAGGAATAAGGTGGCGGTAGTCCCGGGCAACGCGTTCCTCGCGGACGAAAAGGGAGTTTCGCACTCGTTCCGCTTGAACTTCTCCACTCCGACCGATGAACAGATCGACCGCGGCGTGGAAATTCTCGGAAAGTGCGCGAAAGAGTTTTTTAAGTGAGTTATGGATCGGAAATTCAGAAAGAGACCAGGCGAAACGAGGAGGCTTCGCTTGCCGCTCTGACAAAATATATCGTTAAAGCGTAAGAACCTGTCCACATAGCCACTCAACGCTTGTCTTTCGGGCTATGTGGACAGGTTCTAAGAAAGGAAATATCATGGACGAACAGAAGAAAAAAAGTATTTTAAGCCTTATCCAGCCCACCAACACGCCGACGATTGGCAACTACTTCGGTGCGATGTGCAACTGGATAAAAATGCAGGAGGAGTTCGACTGTACCTACGGTATCGCCGACCTGCA
>CAZKJC010000106.1:0-3352 GCA_964552995.1 uncultured Ruminococcus sp. | reverse complement strand
AAAGGAGAGCTACGCGCTGCTGATAGCTTCGGGTCTCGACCCGGAGAGGTCTACCCTCTTTGTGCAGAGCCACAATCCCCACCATTCGGAGCTTGCGTGGCTGCTCAACTGCTATACGCAGTTCGGCGAGCTGTCCAGAATGACGCAGTTCAAGGACAAGTCGCAGAAGCACCCCGACAATATCAACGCGGGACTTTTCACTTATCCCGTGCTTATGGCGGCGGATATATTGCTGTACCAGGCGGACTTAGTGCCTGTCGGGCAGGATCAGATGCAGCATATCGAGCTTGCGCGGAATATCGTGCAGAGATTCAACGGTATCTACGGCGACGTGTTCACCATGCCCGAGGGCTATCTGACAAAGAGCACCGCGAAGATAATGTCGCTGCAGGAGCCGACAAAGAAGATGTCCAAATCCGACGATAACCCCAACGCTTCGGTGTCGGTGCTGGACGACCGCGACATGATCATAAGGAAGTTCAAGCGCGCCGTCACCGACAGCGAGACGGAGGTCTGCGCGCGCGAGGGCAAGGACGGCATAATCAATCTTATGTCGATATACTCCGCTGCTACGGGCAAGAGCTTCGAGAATATCGAGGCGGAATTCAGGGGCAAGGGCTACGGCGATTTCAAGCTGGCGGTAGGCGAGGCGGTAGCGGATATGCTCGCCCCCATGCAGGAGGAGTTCAGACGTATCTCGGCGGATAAGGCTTATCTTGAGGACTGCATGAAAAAGGGCGCGGAAAAGGCGTTCAGAACTACCCGCAAAACTCTGCAAAAGGTTCAGAAAAAGCTCGGGTTTGTTGTGCTGTAAACGGGCGGCAAGGTAATAATTTATGAAAAAGTTTTTGCATTTATTTTTAGTGTTGACAGCGGCGGGAATGCTTTCGGGGTGTGATATTTCGGGCGGAGCTTCCGAGAGCCTGTCGGATTCGGACAGTATTTCGGAGCAGTCCGCCCCCGAAACGGAGGAACAATTCGTGCCCGAAACCGCGGAGCGATCCCGCGAAATGCTCCCCGAAACAATGGAGCAGGAAAGCGCGGAGAACATTTCCCCCGTGATCCCCTATATTGACGAAAACGGACTTCTTACGCAGGAAGCCAAGGAGCGCATAGCCGCGCTCGCCGAAGAACAGGGAAAGGGCAGTACCGCCGATTATGTGGGACTGTTCGATTTTGACTGCGACGAAGTCCCCGAGGTGTATTTTGTGCGGCATAACGCGGGTCAGGGGCTTATGCCGGTCGATGTTTTCTCGCTGGACGGCGAGGAGATGGGCAGCTTTGAGGGCTACTGCCGCGACGGCTTCTGCCGGCTGAGCTATGGCAAGGACTGCGTTTATGTACATAATTCTTACGAGCACTCAATGCATATAAAGCACGACAGTGTTTACAGGCTGACTATCGAAAACGGGAAGATAAATTCGGAGCTGTATCTTTTAAGCAGTGGAGCAACTGGCGATAATTTCCCGCTGCTTGAATTTGATTATAAGGTTAGCGGCGAGGATGTTGGCGAAAAGGAGTATTTCAGCGCCTACAACGGTTGGCTGTGGGACAGCGCCGATTATATGACCCGTGAGGCTAACGAGGTCTCGATATGTGCCGCGGACAGCCGCAGTGCTCCAAGCGATATGAGCGGAATGAGCGAGTGGGCGGCGGAGCTGTACAACGAATATGTGTCGGGCAAAAACATAATAAGAGAGCAGCTTGGTGAAATTACAGAGAGCGGCAGTGGACACATATTTAATATCCCAATGACTTACGCTTTTGATGATTACGATGGCGACGGCAGCTATGAAGCCTTTGTCGTAAAGGATTTCAACGGTGAAACATATTTCCTTAAAGACGGAGAACTGACGGAATTTAATAAGTATGTACTCGGCAGCGCGTGTGATTGCACCAGATATGGCGGGTTATTTATAACGGAGGGCTTGGGAAATTCCCAGACCTGCTCCATTTACGGCGTTTCGGAGGGGACCCCCTACGAACACGAAATGTCATATTGCGGAATGATGATAAGAACCTCGCCGGATCTCGGCTTTAATCCCGCATATCACGAAAACGGTATTTTTGCCCTTTATCATTCGGAGTACAATTCTGTGGTGGAGGGCGGCTCGCACACATGGACGCCCTACCCTTTCGGATTTAACGAAACGGATTACAGCTGGGGAGAGCTTCCGAGCGTTCCCGTTACCCATGAGTATTTTGCGGACAGAGCCGACGTTCAGGCTGCTTTTGATGAAATAGAGGCGGAGGGCGGAGAGATAACCACGGCTTTTCTGCGCGGCGACCGATATTTAAACATAAACTTCACAGTAGAGGTAATGATAAACGACGACCCTGCGTATATCCATGAAAATCATTACAAAACCTTTATTATACAGAATGGGGTAGCGCAGATAGACGAGGGTCGCGGCGTATATTACGCAAGCATAAACGGCTGAAAATCGGCATGAAAGCGGTCGGGGTTTGATAAAATTGCACAATGAGGTAATAATTTATGAAAAAGTTTTTGCATTTATTTTTAGTATTGACAGCGGCGGGAATGCTTTCGGGGTGTGATATTTCGGGCGGAGCTTCCGAGCGCCTGTCGGATTCGGACAGTATTTCGGAGCAGTCCGCCCCCGAAACGGAGGAACAATTCGTGCCCGAAACCGCGGAGCGATCCCGCGAAATGCTCCCCGAAACAATGGAGCAGGAAAGCGCGGAGAACATTTCCCCCGTGATCCCCTATATTGACGAAAACGGACTTCTTACGCAGGAAGCCAAGGAGCGCATAGCCGCGCTCGCCGAAGAACAGGGAAAGGGCAGTACCGCCGATTATGTGGGACTGTTCGATTTTGACTGCGACGAAGTCCCCGAGGTGTATTTTGTGCGGCATAACGCGGGTCAGGGGCTTATGCCGGTCGATGTTTTCTCGCTGGACGGCGAGGAGATGGGCAGCTTTGAGGGCTACTGCCGCGACGGCTTCTGCCGGCTGAGCTATGGCAAGGACTGCGTTTATGTACATAATTCTTACGAGCACTCAATGCATATAAAGCACGACAGTGTTTACAGGCTGACTATCGAAAACGGGAAGATAAATTCGGAGCTGTATCTTTTAAGCAGTGGAGCAACTGGCGATAATTTCCCGCTGCTTGAATTTGATTATAAGGTTAGCGGCGAGGATGTTGGCGAAAAGGAGTATTTCAGCGCCTACAACGGTTGGCTGTGGGACAGCGCCGATTATATGACCCGTGAGGCTAACGAGGTCTCGATATGTGCCGCGGACAGCCGCAGTGCTCCAAGCGATATGAGCGGAATGAGCGAGTGGGCGGCGGAGCTGTACAACGAATATGTGTCGGGCAAAAACATA
>CAZKJC010000105.1:0-8686 GCA_964552995.1 uncultured Ruminococcus sp. | reverse complement strand
TCCTTGCGTAAGCTAGGATTTTTAATCCAGGGGTGTGGGGTGCAGTGCACCCCACGTTCGCAACGCTGCACTTTTTAGGGGACTTTTCCCCAAGCCGCATCGCCTAAGGCTATGTCCCCTAAAAGGGGAAAGGTTGCTGTACGGGGGCTGGCTGCCCCCGATACCCCCGAATCAAAAATCCTAGCTTACGCGAGGATTTTTGATATGGAGGGAAAACTCTTGTTTTCCCTCCAAACCTCCTTTAGCGCCTCGCTTACGCTAAATGTGGGGCTTCGCCCCACGCCCCAGCGGGGCGCTGCCCCTGCACCCCGCCAAAGGGACGCGTCCCTTTGGAATCCCAATTCCGCGCTTCGCGCGGGGAGATTCTGCGCTTTCAGCAAAACCTATATTACACTAAATAAATTATCATTTATAATATAGTACTCCTCCGAGTTATAGTAAAAACTTATAGATATCTATGCAAAATATCTTATTGACAAATAACTAGTGATGTGGTATACTTTAAGTATGAACAGAGAGCACAAAGCTCTCGAAAAGTAAAACGATCAACGGAGGATAATACCATGTCAGAGAAAAAATACAGATTTGAGACACTTCAGCTTCATGTGGGCCAGGAGCAGCCCGATCCCGCTTCGGACGCGAGAGCCGTTCCGATTTATGCGACAACTTCCTATGTGTTCAGAGATTCCGCGCACGCGGCGGCTCGCTTTGGCCTGGCGGACGCGGGAAATATTTACGGCAGACTCACCAACTCCACCCAGGACGTTTTTGAAAAAAGAGTGGCGGCTCTGGAGGGCGGCGTTGCCGCTCTGGCAGTGGCTTCGGGAGCAGCGGCGCTCGCGTACGCGTTCCAGGCGCTGGCTAAGGCGGGAGAGAACATCGTGGCTTCTAAGACCATTTACGGCGGTACCTACAATCTCCTGGCGCATACCCTGCCGCTCTACGGAATAAAAACGGAGTTTGTCGATCCCGATAATGCCGCGGAGATCGAGGCGGCTATCAACGAGCAGACCAAGGCGCTGTTTATCGAAACGCTCGGAAATCCCAACTCCAATGTGGGAGATATTGAAAAGTGGGCGGAGATAGCCCACAGGCATAACATACCGCTGGTAGTGGACAGCACCTTTGCTACGCCTTACCTGGTACGCCCGATAGAGTACGGCGCGGACATAGTGGTGCATTCGGCGACGAAATTCATCGGCGGACACGGCACGGCTATCGGCGGCGTGATAATCGACAGCGGTAATTTCGACTGGAAAAAGTCCGGCAAATACGCGTGGATATCCGAGCCCAACCCCAGCTATCACGGCATTTCCTTTGCGGAAGCGGTCGGCGCGGCGGCGTTTGTCACATATATAAGGGCGATACTGCTCCGCGATACGGGCGCGACTCTTTCGCCGTTCCACGCGTTTATTTTCCTCCAGGGTCTGGAAACGCTGTCGCTGCGTGTTGAAAGGCACGTTGAGAACGCGCTTAAGGTAGTGGAATATCTCTCAAAGCATCCGCAGGTAGAGGCGGTTCACCACCCCTCGCTTCCCTCGGAGCCTACCAATGAGCTTTATAAGAAGTATTTCCCCAACGGCGGCGGCTCGATATTTACCTTTGAGATAAAGGGAGACGCCAAGACCGCGCAGAGGTGGATAGATAATCTTCCCATATTCTCGCTGCTGGCGAACGTTGCGGACGTCAAGTCGCTGGTGATCCACCCCGCGTCCACCACCCACTCGCAGCTTACCGAGGAGGAGCTTGCGGAGCAAGGTATCAAGCCCAACACGGTTCGTCTGTCTATCGGAACGGAAAATATAAACGATCTGCTTGAAGCGCTTGACGAGGCTTTTGCGGCGGTCAAGGGCTAAGATGACATTACAGCAGATAAAGTATGCGCTGGAAATAGCGAAGGTCGGGTCGATGAACAGGGCAGCGGAAGCGCTGTTCGTGTCCCAGCCTTCGCTAAGTCTGGCTATACGTGAGCTGGAGAACGAGGTTGGGCTGCGCATTTTCCTCAGAACGGGCAGAGGCGTCGCGGTCACTCCCGAGGGCGAGGATTTTCTTATGTATGCCCGCCAGGTCTATCAGCAGTACGAGCTTTTGCGGGACAAATACAGCGCGGGCGGCGGGGCAAAGAGGAAATTCGGTGTTTCCGCGCAGCACTACTCATTTGCGGTAAAGGCGTTCGTGGAAACGGTGAAGCGGTACGACACGCTGAATTACGAGTTTGCTATCCGAGAGACCAGGACCGCGGAGGTCGCCGCCGATGTGGGAGCAATGAAAAGCGAGCTCGGGATACTCTACAAAAGCGGGTACAACGGGCAGGTAATAAGCAAAATGCTGAGGGATAACGATCTGGATTTCCACCCGCTTATAAATTGCCGTGCCTTTGTTTATCTGTGGAAAAATCACCCCCTGGCGGGAAAAAAGTCGATCTCTCTCGAGCAGCTCAGGGACTACCCCTGTCTTTCCTTTGAGCAGGGTGACAGCGCGACCGCCTATCTTGCGGAGGAGATACTCAGCGATAAGGACTACCCGCGGATCATCAAGAGCAACGACCGCGCCACGCAGCTCAATCTTATGGTCGGGCTTAACGGCTACACGCTCTGCTCGGGAATAATCTGCGAGGAGCTGAACGGCAGCGACTACATCGCCGTGCCATTCGAGGAGGACAACGACAGCCCCAACGGCATTATGGAGATCGGGTATGTCGTAAAGAAAAACTGCATTCTCAGCGATATCGCGGAGGTCTATATAGAGGAGGTAAAAAAGTACCTCTCCGAAGTTAAATAAATCGTGCGCTCCCTTTTTCAAGGGAGCGCACGCCCGATATTACGTTTATTTGTGTTAAGGAGAACTTTTTTATCTGTCTACGAGCCACTTGAGCAGCGCCGCCGCGTCAAGTGCGTTGGTCTTTCCGTCGCCGTTGTAGTCGAACTTCGCGGTCTCATCGGCGGAAACGTCGTTGTTGACCAGCTTTTTCAGCATCATTGCCGCGTCAAGAGCGTTCAGACCCATGCTGTTGTCAAGGTCGCCCACGAGCTTGGTCTCGTCGGAGATAACGATCCTGTATGAGCCCGCCGCGGTTATGGGAAGCAGAGCGTTGCCCGCCGCGTCGATCTTGACTACCGCGACAAACTCCAGCGCCGAGCCGTTCACCTTGAACAGATTCGCGAACTTGCCGCTGTTAGCCTTACCGGCATTATAGCGGACAGAAGCGCCCGTGCCGAGCTTGCTCTCGGTCACGCGGAAGTCCTTGGAGCTCTCGCCGCTCTTAATGGTCTTGTTGGTCGCGGTTATTGCGGCGTCGGAGATGGAGAGGCTCTTTGCGCCCTCGCCGACCTTTGCCGCGTCAATTACCCATGTAAAGGCGTCGTTCGCCTTTACCTCGAGCTTGACGTTCTTCTTTGCCGCCGCCGCGATCACGTCCGCGGGGATATCGGTGCTGCCGCTGATGGTGATAGTCGCGCCGTTTGCCGCCGCGTTGATAGCGCTTGTTACATCAGACCACCCGCCGGTCTTGCCGTTTACGGTAATCGTTTCGGTGGCAGTGCTTGAACTTGTGCTGCTGCTCGGTCTGGAGCTTCCACCGCCGGAGCTTCCTCCGCTGCTCGAGCCGCTGCTTGTTGTTTTGGTGAACTCCGCCTTGATCTCAACGTCGCTCTCGGGCATTGTGAACTTGTTGTTTGCAATGGTAACGCCGCCCTTTACTACCGTCCACTTGTTGAACTTGTAGCCGCTGTTGGGGGTCGCGGTGAGGGTCACTTCCGTGCCCGCTTCAACTTCCTCGGCATTCTCTACGTTTGCCGAAGCAGTGCCGTGACCGTCGGTTTTAAGGTCGATCTTGTAGAAGCCTGCGCCCGGGGTGGTCGTTACGGTGTCGTCATCGCCCGTGCCGACCAGAGCATATTCGCTGAAATGTTCAAGGTAAATTATGTAGCTGTCCTCGGTCTGCTCGCCGGGGATAACTTCCTTGACCATTTTACCGTCAACCTCGGTCAGACGATAGCAGGAGAAAGTTTTATCTCTATGCCCCTTGGGAATAGGGATAATTACCTGCACCAAGCCCTCATAACCATTAGAGAAATCTTCTCCGTTGTAAAGGAGCGTTAAATCCAACAGGTTGTAGTGCGTATTCCCCTTTATTTCATTCCCCAGAGCTTCCGAAGCTCTCGCCAGACCCTCTTCGTCATATATCTCTTTTGCCTTGATCTTGATTTTGGAGAGGTCTAATTCTACATTGTTATCATGCTTGTTTTTCATATTAAATGCGGGATTGATTGTAATGCTTGTGATCCTGTCCTCTTCGGGAATATCATCGGCTTCGGGCGGAGCTTCAACGGTCTCTGTGACCTCGTTTTCCTTGTCAAACAGACTTTCGCCGTGCTTTGTTATAAGAAGCGGTTCTGACCATGGGCTTAGATTATCTGGTCTTTCATAGGTGCAAATCTCAACAGTATAGTCGCCGTCCTCTAAATCGGGGAGACCATAATAATTATCATTATAAGTGTTTATTAACTTAACAATAGTATCATCTTCTTTAATGCGAAGCCAAAAAAAGTCGGTGTTCTCATGTCTTAATGTATCATAATCCCACAAAAGCACATCAAATTTATAATACATTTTGGGAATCCAAACTGTTTTGTCCTGAACCGCTTCAGAAGTATATGAATAGGTTTTATAGTTGTATTTGTTGTTCTGATCAACAACATATAACTCCACATCATAATTTCCTTCGGGATACTCATTACTGCTTATATAAGTTCCATAATTAGGATCTACACCGCCCCAATGATTGATTACAATATCGCCATTTGATATGACACGCACCCAATATTTGGCATCATCAATAATATTATCTTCCCATTTCAGAAAATTTCCATCAATCACAGTTCTCTCTGGAAGTGGTATAGACTCATCACGTTCCATTTCAAATGTCACATTTACAAAATCACTATAGACATATTCTCCATCAGTGCCATAAGCACCAATGCGTAGACTATGTTCCTTTTCTGCAAACGGACACGCATAGAATTTCCAGTTGTCAAAATGTGTATCTTCGGTGATGTCACCAGGAGCGGTTGCCGAGCCATTCCACTTGTCATAGGTAACAGATGACCATATTTCCACAAAGTAATATGCAGCGCCTTCAACTGTATCCCACAGAATGTTTTCTCCGCTCTCATCAAGTCGGACATTTTGTGGTGCGTTAAGAGATACTCTAGCAAAAGGTATTGGTTCAGTCCATTCACTTACATTGTAATCTCCGTCCATGGCTTGAACAGAAAATAAATAATTGCCGCTCTCACTGATTACGGTTAGAGGCAATGTATTAGTTGTTGTCCAAGTGCGAGTGTAATATGTTTGATTTTCATCATTCTTAAAAAAGCGAATGTTGTAACGTTTTACCCCTGCTACTTCGTCCCATAAAAAATTTTTTCCATCTTCACTCAGCACGACATTTGTAGGAGTAGTCATGGTCGCTGCATATAAGGCAGTTACAGTATTTGAGTTATCACTGAAATTGTAGGACTTGTCAAATGCGCGCACATAAATTTCATACTCACCCAAATCCATTGAATTGTCATAAAAGAACCTATTCAGTTCGACACTGTTAGAGTACTCTGTCTTATAATACTCATTGCCGTCCTTGTCCGTGGCGGTGATATTATATCCGTATGCTTCTTCCTCGCCCAGCATAACCTCGTCCCACTTAAGAAACCCGTCCTCAACGCGGACATTCTGCGGAGCTGTCAGCCCCTTAGCTTCCTCCGCTGCAACTTCAGTTGTTTCCGCAGCAAAAACCGGTTGTGCTGCCACGATCGGAAACGCGCCGGAAGCCGCCATCGCGAACGCCGCAACAAATGACATTGCCTTTGTCTTTAGTTCCATTCAATTGTCCTCCATATATTTTTCGGGTTATCGCAAAATACACTATTTGCAAGACCCAAGCTATATTATATCACAACATTTTGGTTTTGTCAAGAACCTTTGGGTTTTATTTTTTACAACCTATAGTTTTTTTACAATATCAAAAACATATACATTTATTTGAAAAATTATATTATAATAAAGAAAAATTAACACAACATTTTTTTGTAAGGTTTTACAACCTGTCGTTTTATTTTAAGGAGCGTATTATGGTAGCAAGACTTAAACAGCTGCGAAAGGAGCAGGGATATTCCCAAAAAAGGCTGGCGGATATCCTCGGGATAACGCAGCAGGCAGTTTACAAATACGAAAACCTGTCTGTCGAGCCGGATATCCAGACCCTCATTTTGCTTGCCGATCTGTTCGGGGTCACGGTCGACTATCTTATAGGGCGCTCGGATATCCAGGAAAGCGGCGTTACCAAGGTCATACTTACAAACGACGAATTGAGACACCTCACGCTGTGGCGCGCCGTTCCCGTTCATTTCAGACGCTCCGTGGATATGCTGCTTGAAAGATATGAGTTAAAGCCCATTATCCGCACCGATCCCCTTGAAGCCAAAAAATAAAAGCCGCGTCGATCCGCGGCTTTTATTTTACTTTTTCTTCTCTTTTTTCTTGCGGAAAACCATGACCTTGCTCAGCACGAAATTCACGATAAGCACCAGCACGTTCGAGAACACCTTGCACACAAACTCATAGAGCGGGTTCTCGATCCCCGGGAGGTCTACAAGCAGGAACATTATCACCAGGTCCATTATCAGCGTGACCAGCCGAGAGGCGTAATACAGCACCGCCTCGCGGAGCACCTTTCCGAACGTGTTCGCGGTGCTGTTAAAGACGTACACGCGGTTGGTAAGGAACGCGAACGTTACCGAGAACACCCACGAGCCGATAACGGGCAGAGCCGTGCTGCTCTCTATCCCCAGCCCCGAGGTTATCTTGAATATCCAGCTCAGCCACACCGGAACCGACTCCGCGTCGGGGAATATCCACCTTATCAGATAATACGAGCCGAATGATATTATGGTAGTTCCCACACCGAAAACGAAGTAGAGGATTATCTCCTTATATCTGCCGTAAAATTCCCGCCTGCCCTCCGTTGTTTTAAGCAGCGCGAGGGCTTCTTTCAGCTCCGCGAATTTTTTCTTTATTTTCCCCATCTCCCTTTTCCGATGATCATGCCTTTGTCAGCCTGAAAATTTTCGCCCCGTGGGAATTTACCCGCGCGGTCACGCTGCCGCGTACCGTTCCCGCGGGCTTGCTCTCCCATATATCATACGCCGCCAGCTCACGCTCTATGGGGAGCTCCGCGGTGATCTCCCGCTCGCTCTCGCCCGCGTTGAAAAGCGCGATATAATAGCTTTCCCCGTTTGTGTGGGAAGTAAACCAGGCGATCTCCTCGCCCTCCTCGTTTTTGCGGCGGAAAAGCGGGTGTGCGGAGTGTGTGTTGTTAAGCACCTCCAGCAGCTCGCGGTTGGTGAGCAGGCTCATCGTGAACTCGTCGAACCTCGTCATCTCGCCGCCTATGATAAGCGGGGAGCGCATTACCGACCACAGCGTCATCATGGTTATCTGCTCGTCCTTGGTGAATTTGGTGGTATTCGCCTTGTCGTAATCCTGCAAAATATTCCCTATCGGCAGCATATCGCAGTCGGGGAAATGCCCCGCTCCCGCGTGAATGCACCAGGTCTGCGCCCGCGAGAACATATCATACAGCAGCTCCCACTTGTCCCAGAAGTCGTCCGTAATGCGCCACATATTCGCGACTTCCTTGTACAGCTCCGCCTTTTCGGGGAGAGCGGGTCCTGGGGACAGCGACAGCACCATATCCCGCCCGCAATTGTGAAGCGCCTCGCTGAGCATTTTCAGCTCCGCCTCCTCATGCGGGAGCTCGCGGCAGATATCGTCTACCTTTACAAAATCCACGCCCCAGCCCGCGTACAGCTCAAAGATACTTTCGTAGTAAGCCCGCGCGCCGTCCTTGCCCGCGTCCACGCCGTACATATCGGGGTTCCACTGGCATATGCTGTTGAATCTCGCGATCTCCCGCGCGGTCTTATCGCTTCCCTTTATGGGGAGATTTTGCTGCACCGCCTGGCGCGGTATTCCCCTCATAATATGAATACCGAATTTCAGCCCCAGCGAGTGAACATACTCCGCCAGCGGCGCGAAGCCCTTTCCGCCCGCAGCCGACGGGAAACGGTTCTCCGCGGGAATGACCCTCGAATACTCGTCCACACACAGATCGGCGAACGGGTGGTACTCGTGGCTGTTCGCCGTAGGCTCGTACCACTGTATATCCACCACGATATACTCCCAGCCGTACTCCTTTAAATTTTTCGCCATAAATTCCGCGTTTGCGCGCACGGTAGCCTCGTTCACCGAAGCCCCGTAACAATCCCAGCTGTTCCACCCCATGGGCGGCGTCTTTGCAACCATATTTCCTCCTGATTTAAAAAAATTTTTCGCACCGCGCCGAACAAGTCGGCGCTAGCCCGCCCGTAAAGCTCCGCATTCGCTCCGCTTTACGAGCGGCTTGCGAAAAATTTTGCTTCGTGGGCGCTATGTGGCTCTTTGCCCGCGCCCCTTTAATGCGTGGGCGTTTTGTTGTCGGCGGCTTTTTGCGCCTTTGATTTCTCGATTTATGCGTTGCTCTGAGCTGTTATGCTTTTAAACAGCGCTGACGATAATTAAATTATTTAAAAAATTTTTTCGCACCGGCGAACTTCGTTCGCCTACCGCGCCCCCAAAGCTCCGCGGAACT
>CAZKJC010000104.1:0-8757 GCA_964552995.1 uncultured Ruminococcus sp. | reverse complement strand
CTACGACTGCGGTATCGCGGAGGCTAATATGATGGGCGTTGCGGCGGGTATCGCGGCAACGGGAAAGCTGGTGTTCGCGAGCTCCTTCGCGATGTTCGCGGCGGGCAGAGCGTTTGAGATAGTCCGCAACTCGATAGGCTACCCCCATCTCAATGTTAAGATAGGCGCTACTCACGCGGGTATTTCGGTGGGTGAGGACGGCGCTTCTCACCAGTGCAACGAGGATATCGCGCTTATGCGGACTATCCCGGGAATGACGGTGATAAATCCCGCCGACGACACCGAGGCTAAGGCGGCTGTGCTGGCCATGGCGGACTATGTGGGTCCTACCTATATGCGGTTCGGCAGGCTCGCCGCGCCTATATTCAACGATCCCGCGACCTATAAGTTTGAGGTAGGCAAGGGCGTTCAGCTCAAGGACGGCAAGGATATCACCATTATCGCTACGGGGCTGATGGTCTCCGAGGCTCTGGATGCGGCTAAGGCTCTCGCGGAGCAGGGCGTGGACGCGCGCGTTATCAATATCCACACCATAAAGCCCATCGACCGTGAGATCATCATAAAGGCTGCCAAGGAAACGGGTAAGATCGTTACCGTTGAGGAGCACAGCGTTATCGGCGGGCTCGGCTCGGCGGTAGCCGAAGTCGTCACCGAGGAGTGCCCCGTGCCCGTTATCAAGATCGGCGTGAAGGATGTGTTCGGGCATTCGGGTCCCGCGCCCGCGCTGCTTAAGGAGTTCGGGCTTTGCGCGGAGAATATCGTCGCTGTTACTAAGGCGGCAATGAACAGTTGATAGTGTATAGTTGATAGTGTACAGTTAAGGTGCGCCGCCTGCGGCGGCGGTATCAAATATTATCCGCCGCGGGAGGACGCTGAAGCCGTCAGCTGTCGACCGAAAAATCACACTGCTAATACACTTAATCCCTCTCTGTTATGGAGAGGGATTTTATGTTTAACGCGGGGCAGTCTGTGTAACGTTGTGATAATTGACGTATGTTATTGTTACGGGATAGTCCGCGACGTAGGAAGCTATCTCGGCTTTCTCCTCGTCGGTGTAGCAGTCGAAAATTTCAAATCCTATCGCGTTGTTTTTATGATCCATCCCGCTTGAAACAACGTCGATACCGTGCTCGTCTCTGAGAATATCCCACGATATATCCTGTACCGTTTCCAGTTCCTTTTTGGTATATTTCACGGTCTCAATTCTGGCGAACTCCAATTCGGAAAGGAAATCATAATCGCTGTAATCGTCGTTGGAGACCTGTATCACAAAATCACTGCCGTCAAGATATGCGCCTTGATAATTTGATGGAAGCCGAAGATGGTCTCCCTGTCGGAAATGCTCGCTAAAGATCTCGCGGGTGGCTATCGCTCGGGCGTCAAAGGGATCAAAGGTGTCGTCCGAGGTATCGGGCGGGATTTCCGCTGCTTCGGTGAAAACAACATCGGGAATCTCGTTCGTCGGTTGTTCGGGGGCGATTGATCCGGTGGAGTTAGCGCAGCCTGTCAGAAGTAACAGGGATAGAAGAATTATTGTGTGCTTTTTCATATGCTGTCCTTTACAATAGCTCGGGATATTCATTTTCGCTAAGGTAGTTTACGCAGACCGGCAGCTCCCGTATATGCTCCGCCAGCTTTGTTTTCAGCTCGTCGTCCGTGTTCTCGGCTACGCTGAAATAAATTATTCCGGAATGATAGCTTCCTTTAAGCCGAATAATGCCATTTTCCGCAAGCCAAAGGTCTATATCCTCATATAGGCTTTTGATCTCTTTGTTGGTATATTCGGCTTGAGTATAGCTGACGGTTATGGGCAGACCCTCAGTATATTCAGTCAGCTCCGCTTTAAATTGCTCGTCGGTATCGTCTCTGAACAGAAAATATCCGCCGTCGGAGTCATATACATAACCCAGCCATTCCTGCTTGCGCTCCCTTATCCATTTCATTGCTTCAAAGTGTATGTTTCCGATCTCCTCTATGGTATATGCGATTTCGGATGGCTCGGAGGTTTGCGGTTCGGGAATCTCAAATTCGTAATCGTCATCGGGCGCGAGTGAGCAGGAGGTCAGCGTTACGATCAATGATAAAAGAGCTGTACATATAAAAATCTTCCTCAAATACATTATCGTGCTCCCCCCCGAATATATGAAGTTTTTATATCCTTTTTAATATTATATCATATTCGGTTTTCTTTTGTCAATGCCAATGACCGGCAAAAAACGACTTTTGCTTTTGTGCATATTGTAAAATCCCCCGAGGCAAAAGCCTCGGGGGATATGTTCAGATTTCTTTACATCTCTATTTTCAAGCCCTCGGCGCTTCTTACCTTGAAGTTCTTTGCCGTGCCGGAGGCGGTCACCTTGATGGTATCGCCGCTGCGGGTGGCGGTAAGGCTGAGAACATCCTTGGACTCGCTGTCGTATATCTTGGTCTCGGCGGTCTTGCCGTCCTCAAGCTGATAGATCACGATGTCCGCGTTCTCCGCGTAATCGTAGGTGAAGCCGCGCTTGAAATCGCCGTAGGCTACGATGCTGTTCGGCTTTGCCAGTATCGGCATGGAGAAGTAGTCGTGCTTGGTGGTGTACCACTTTTCGCCCTCGAATACCTCGCCGGTCTGGATATCCGTCCACTTGCCCGCGGGAACGTAGTACTGCGCGATACCCTCCTCATTGAATACGGGAGCGCACAGCAGGCTGTCGCCCAGCATATACTGTCTGTCGAGCGCCAGGCACGCGGGATCGTCGGAATAATCCACCACCATTGCCCTCATCATAGGAACGCCCGTCGTGTGGGTGTTTATCGCCTGCGTCCAGAGGTAGGGCATGAGCTTGCCTTTGAGCTTGGTGAAGTGACGGAGCACGTCGCAGCTCTCCTCGTCGAAGTTCCACGGAACGCGGTAGGAGTTGTTGCCGTGCAGACGGGAGTGGGTGGACATAAGCCCGAACGCGCACCAGCGCTTGTAGAGGTCGGGAGTGCCCTGCGCCTCGAAGCCCGAGATATCATGGCTGAAGAAGCCGAAGCCGCTCAGGCACAGCGACAGTCCGCCGCGGAGCGTTTCCCACATACTCTCGTAATTGGAGAAGCAGTCGCCGCCCCAGTGTACGGGGAACTTCTGACCGCCGACGGTCGCGGAGCGCGCGAACAGGCACGCCTTGTCCTTGCCGTAGTATTCCTCCAGTACCTCGAAAACGGTCTTGTTGTAGAGGTAGGTGTAGTAGTTGTGCATTTTGTAGGGGTCGCTGCCGTCGTAATAAACGACGTCCTTGGTGGGTATCCTCTCGCCGAAGTCGGTCTTGAACGCGTCAACGCCCATCTCGCAGAGCGCTCTCAGCTTGCCCTTGTACCACTCGCGGGCGGCGGGATTGGTGAAGTCCACGATAGCCATGCCGGGCTGCCACATATCTCCCTGCCATACCGAGCCGTCGGTCGTCTTGAGGAAATATCCGCCCTTAACGCCCTCGTCAAACATTGTGGAGCGCTGCGCGATATAGGAGTTTATCCAAACGCATATCTCGAGCCCCTTTGCTTTCAGCCTGTCCAGCATAGCCTTGGGGTCGGGGAACATTCTCTTGTCCCAGGTGAGGTCGCACCAGTTGAATTCCTTCATCCAGAAGCAGTCGAAGTGGAACACCTCAAGCGGGATATCGCGCTCCGCCATGCCGTCGATAAAGCTCGAAACGGTCTTTTCGTCGTAGTTTGTGGTGAAGGAGGTGGTGAGCCACAGACCGAATGTGTAGGCGGGAGTGAGAGCGGGCTTGCCGGTGAGGTCGGTATATACCTTAAGAACGTCCGCGATCTTTTCGCCGCCGATAACAAAGTATTCCATGTGCTCGCCCTGAACGGTGAAAGCTACCTTGGAGACTGTCTCGCTCGCTACCTCGAAGCATACCTTTTCGGGGTGATTTACCAGCAGACCGTAGCTTCTGGAGGATACATAGAAGGGAATGGATTTGTAGCTCTGCTCGGAGGAGGTGCCGCCGTCGTTGTTCCAGACCTCGACGGTCTGACCGTTCTTGACAAAGGTGGAGAATTTCTCGCCGAAGCCGTATATGTTCTCGCCGACGCTTATGTTCATCATATCGCGCATTATCGCGCCGTCGGAGGTCTCGTCGTGGGCAAAGAACTGCTTCATAACGTCCTCGCTCATGCGCTCGTTGGTGCGCCACTGATCCTCGGTGATGTAGGAGGTGGTGCGCCAGCCCTGCTTTGTCAGCAGCTTGTCGCCGTAATAATACTTGATGTCCCACGCGCCGCCCTTTGCAACGACTACTCTGGTCTTGCCCGAGATAAGCTCGAACGCGCCGTCGGTCTCCTTTATAACGGGCTTGAAAGAAGCGTCCTCGTTCAGCTCGAACGCGGGAGCCTTTTTAACGCGTCCCTTATAATGGTCGATGGTAACTTTGATGGTGTTTTCAAGGGTCGAGGTATAGGATATCTCCAGCACGGGACCGCCGAGAGTCTGTCCGCGGTTGCCTATCCACTGTGCGGTCGCGAGAACGTTTATAGAGTTCTCCGACGTTGTCACCTCGTAGAGCTGAGTTGCGTAATTCACGCCGTAGCCGGGCTTGTTAAGCCAAAGTCCGTCCGAATACTTCATAGAAAAATCCTCCGTATAATTGTTTTGGCGGGGAAGCGCCGCGTCTGCGTCCGGCAAAAATCTCCTCAAAGGGAGTGCAATCGTTTACAGCGCGTGTTATAGCTATCCCGCCGTTTTTATCTTCAAAAAGTATTTTAGCATATCCTTACAAAAAATACAAGGGGGATTTTGAGTTTTTGGCAAATTTTTATATGTTTTGGGAAATAGAATCAAAATGGGCGGGGCGGAAAATTTTGCTTGACAAAGCGGGGAAAATGGTGTAAAATGTAAGAGGTTGATCTCACAGCCGCGCCAAAGCGGGCGATATGCGGATAACGGCTTGAAAACGGGAGATATTTATGTACAGTGACAACGAGTTGTTTGATATATTGAATGAGAAAGGCGAGAAAACGGGTCAGACCATGCCGCGGGGAGAGGTGCACAGAACGGGCGCGCTCCACGGCAGCGTGCATATATGGGTGATTCGCAGGCGGCTGGAGGGGTCGGAAGTGCTGCTTCAGAAGCGGGCGCACGACAAGGACAGCTATCCCGACTGCTATGACGCGGCTTCTACGGGGCATATAGACGCGGGAGAGGACAGTCTGGCGGCGGCTGTGCGCGAGGTCGGCGAGGAGCTGGGGCTCAAGGTAAGTCCGTCGGAGCTTATTTCACTGTTTAAGCAGAGGGTGCGGGAGGATAATGTGTTCCGCGGAAAACGGTTTATAAATAATGAGATATGTCAGGTTTATCTGCTGCGCAGGAGTATACGCGATAAGGAACTGAATTTCGAACGCGAGGAGATATCGGAGCTGAAATGGTTCGGCGCGGAGCAGCTCACGGAACTGCTTAAGGAGAACACGGAGGGGTTCTGTGTGGATATTGAGGAGTTTCAAGAGGTTTTGAGCTGTGCCGAGAGCCTTTTGAAGTAAGGCATAGAGCGGCAAAAAGCCCACGCAGGAAAGCAACGCACGCCGAGTGCAACGTAAAGCCCACGCAGCAAAATTTTTCGCAACAAGCTCCCAAAGCGTAGTGAAACGGAGCTTTGGGAGCGCGGTAGGCGAACGAAGTTCGCCGGTGCGAAAAATTTTTTTAAATCATTTGGCAAGAGCAACATAATGTGGGTTCAGGAAAGCAACGTGCGCAAAGAGCAACAAGAAGCTCGCGCAGCAAAGCAACCTACGCCAAGAGCAACAAAAAGCCCACGCAGGAATTTTCCGCAAACCGCCGTGAAAGCGCAGCGCAGCGGAGCTTTTGCGGCGAGTTAGCACACTCCGCCGCGAAGCGGCTGAGTGTGCGGTGCGGAAAATTCAAATTTAAATCATTCGCGAAAATTTTTTTAAATCAGGAGGAAAGTATGCCATTTATTAACACGAAGTATTCGGGGGGGATCACCCCCGAGCAGGAGACGGAGATCAAGGCGCAGCTCGCGGAGGCGGTAAAGCTGATAGGGAAAACGGAGAGCTGGCTGATGGTGGGCTTCGAGCCGGAATGCTCGCTTTATTTTAAAGGTGAGAAGAGCGAGAAGATAGCGTTCGTGGAGGTCAGCATGTACGGAAACGCTTCCGCGGCGGGCTGCGGGAAGATGACCGCGGAAATATGCCGTATTCTGGGGGACGTGCTCGGAGTTCCCGCGGATAAGGTATATGTGAAGTACTCGCCCACGGATAATTGGGGCTGGAACGGAAATAATTTTTAATGTAAGCGGCAAGAGGCAGGAAGCGAGAGGGACAATACGGAATTTTGTCAATATCCTCGCTTCCTGCCTCTTGATTTATTGGCTGTATAGGGTTAAATTTTTTAAATTTATTGACTTTACAGGGAGTTTATGCTATAATTAAAGTAGTACAATGCGGCGAATTTTTTGTTTTGGGTCATCGCGGCATTTTCAAGGATCAATATTTTTAGAAAGGTATGTTACGGATATGATTAAGGCTGTTATATTTGATTTGGACGGATTGATTCTGGATACGGAAAAGCTGCTTGTGAAATTCTGGTGCCAGGCGGCTAATGAGGCGGGTTTTCCCATGCAGATGGAGCACGCTTTACATATCCGCAGCCTGGGGAGGAAGTTCGCTATCCCTTATCTGAATGAGATATTCGGACCGGAGTTCGATTATATGAAGATACGCTCGCGCCGTATGGAGCTTATGGCGGAGCATATCCGCGAGCATGGGCTGGAGAAAAAGCCCGGGCTGGAGGAGCTGCTGAGCTATCTCCAGAAGAACCGTATACCCGCCGCTGTGGCTACGGCTACGGACAGGATACGCGCGGAGGGATATCTTCAGCAGACGGGGCTGCTGCATTACTTCAGCAGCGTGATATGCGCGGGTATGGTGGAGAGCGGCAAGCCGCAGCCCGATATTTATCTTTTCGCCGCTTCAAGACTGGGGCTCAAGCCGCAGGAGTGTATGGCGCTGGAGGATTCTCCGAACGGTATACGCGCGGCAAGCTCGGCGGGCTGCGTTACGGTCATGGTGCCCGATCTTACGGAGCCGGACAATGACGTGCTGCCGCTGATCTATGCTTCGGTCGAATCACTGGCGGACGTGCCCGCTATTATTAAACAATTGTCCTAACGGAGGTGGGGAAATGTCGATTGACAACCAGAATGAGAATGTTGAAACCGGCGTAAAGATTGTGCCGATCGACGGAAGAGTTGATATAAGCTGCGATCCCGAGGGCGTTATGGCGAATATGATACTTTTCGCGCCGCAGAACGGCGGCAGACCCATAACCACGGAAATGGTAATGCAGGAGCTGGCGAATAAGGGCATAGTTCACGGTATCGACGAGCTGGATATACGGGAAATGGTGAAAACGCGCGTTTATGATACGCCGATATGCGCGGCAAGGGCGGATATGCCAAAGCGCGGTCAGAGCGGAGCGGTGAATTTCAGATATGAAAGAGACCGCAAGCCCAAGCCTCACCGTGATGAATTCGGTATAACAAACTACCGTGAGCTGAATGTTATCGTTCCCATACGCAAGGGTGAGATAATTGCGGATATAATACCGCCGACGGAGGGTACGCCCGGGACGAACATTTTCGGAAAGCCTATTCCCGCGGAGCCGGGTATTCCCGCGAAGGTAACGGTGGGTAAGAATACGGCTGTGACTGTGGACGGAAAAACTATCGTCGCTTCCTGCGACGGGCATCTGGTCTACGGTACGGGCTGCTTTTCGGTGGAGGATACGGTAACGATAAAGTCCGACCTGGATATGTCTGTGGGAAACCTCAGCTTTTTCGGGGATATCCATGTTAAGGGAAATGTTATGGAGGGCTTTATTATCGCCGCGGGAAAGAACGTGAGAGTGGACGGAACGGTATTCGGCGGAGAGATAGTGGCGGGAGGAAACGTTACTATCGTGGGCGGCGCTATCAACACGAAGATAGAGTGCGGCGGCAACGCGGATATAGGCTTCTGCGACAATACGGAGATAAGGGCTAACGGCAACGTTGTGGCAAAGCAGTTCGCGTTCTGCAATATTTTCTGCTACGGGGCGCTGACCGCAAAGGGCGCTCACGGCGTTATAGTGGGCGGAAAGATCACATCAATGAGGGACGTTACGGCGGGAGTTATAGGCTCGGAAAAGTATACCGCCACGGAAATAAATATCGGGGACGGCTCGGTGATCTTCGCGAGAAAGCGCCAGGCGGAGGAGGAGCTTCAGACGTCTTCAAACGCTTACGACGCGGCGATCAAGAATCTGGATTTTCTCAAGTCGCGCAGGGTGCAGCAGGGCGGAGCTCTTACGGAAAACCAGCAGAAGCAGTTCAAGACCGAAACGAGAAACAAGCTGTTCCACGCTATGCGCAAAAAGGAGCTGGGCGATCTGATAGCGCAGCTTGACGAGGATATAAAGAATAAGGACGCGCTCAGCGCAAAATGCACGGGCGTGATCTATCCGGGCGCTAAATTCTGTATAAATTTCCTTACGCTGGAAGTAACGGAAATGGCAGTGCGCTCTACGGTCACTATTCTTAAGGACGCTATTGTTGTGATACCAAATTAGTTGTGCGGACATAAATCAACGCAACCCGCGCAGTAAAGCAACGCTTGCAAAGATCAACGCTAAGCCAGCGCAGCAAAGGGACGCCCGCAAAGATCAACGCTAAGCCCACGCAGGAAAATTTTTCGCGAGAGCCTGCCGCGGCGTAACGAAGCGAAGCGGAGTGAGCCGTG
>CAZKJC010000103.1:5162-8773 GCA_964552995.1 uncultured Ruminococcus sp. | reverse complement strand
GAAAAAAGCTGACCTACTGATAACGGTTACGAATGTCTGATCTCAAAAAAAGATATACGGTAATCAAAAGCAACCGCGATTTCAGTTTTCTCTTTAAAAAGGGAGAATCAATAGTTACCTACGCATTTGTGTGTTATATGCGCCCGCGCCGGGGCGGTAAGAACCGGCTCGGGATAGTAACCGGCAAAAAGGTAGGCAACGCGGTCAAGCGGAATCGGGCAAGGCGGATCATAAGAGAAGCATTCCGCCTTCTTGACCCGGTTATGAAAGAAAAAACACAAAAGCGTTATGATTTTGTTTTTGTCGCGAGGAGCAGGACGCCCTCCCTTAAAACGGGGCAGATAAGCGCCCTTATGCGCAAGAACATTCTGTCGAAGCTGTCATGAAATACCTTTTTATCGCTGTCATCAAGCTGTACAGACTTACGCTGTCAAAGATTTTACCGCCGTGCTGCCGCTTCTATCCAAGCTGTTCCGAATACGGGCTGTCCGCTATTCGGCGATTTGGTGCGGTAAAGGGCGGTTATTTGGCTTTATGGAGAATAATTCGCTGCAACCCCTTCGGGCGCGGCGGTTACGATCCCGTGCCGGAAAGATTTATGCTCCGCCCCGACAGGTTTCCTCCGCCCTTTCCGGAGGGCTGGGACGAGGACAGTGGGAAAGACGGCTGATCCGGGCTTTATTCTCTTATATGTTGACGAGCGGTAAATTATTTAAAAGAATTTCAAAATTCCCGCACTCACGTTCCGCTCACTGCGTTCGCTTCACGCGACTGCGGGAACCGGTCATAATTTGCACAGCAAATTATGACGCTTTTTGAAATTCGATGCGGTATCTTTTTGCGGCTCTCGGCTTTCAATGCCTTTGATTTCTTGATTTTCACGCGGCTCCCGCCGTGTTTACAATATAAATAGCAGACCGACGATCGCTATGTCGGCTGAAAGGACGTGGACAAAATACAATTTCTATATAGTATAATAGGTACGCCTCTCGGGTATATCCTATATTTTATCTACCAGTTTATCTGCAGCAACGTGGGTATCGCCATTCTGCTGTTTACTCTTATCATCAAGCTCGCCATGCTTCCGCTTGCCATAAAGCAGCAGAAGAACACGGCGAAATCCGCTATATTCGCTCCCAAGGTAAGGGAGATACAGACAAAATACCGCAATAACCAGCAGAAGCAGCAGGAGGAGCTTGCAAAGCTCCAGCAGCAGGGCTATAACCCTATGGGCGGCTGCGGGTCTATGCTGCTGACGTTTTTGCTGCTGTTCGGCGTATTGGACGTTGTATACAAGCCCATGACACATATCGAGCATATCCCCTCCTCCAAGATCGAGGAGATCATCGAGGAATCCTACTCGATAGAGCTTACGTCTGTCTTTGTGAACGAGGTAAGCCTTAACGCCGCTCAGCTTGCCGATATGAAAGAGGAAGCGGTCGAGAAGCACAACGATATCGTAAAGGACGCGAGGCTCGTTATAGACTACTATAACGCCAACTGTCTGGAAGAGGGCGAGGCTCCGAAGGATCTGTCGCTGTTCAACGATATGACCGTGCAGGCTAAGGAAACCGTGAACGCCGTTGTCGAGCACTCTATGCTGGCAGCGTATGCGCTTGACGAAAAGAGCCTTCTCTTTACAAACACCGACCTTTACGCCATCACCGACGCGGAAAACGAGGAAATGGCGGCTATCGAGGACGAAGCCGAGCGCGAGGAGTATAAGGCGCAGCATTCTTTCAGCGAAGCTACCCGCGAGCTGATGAATACCACTGTCAAGCATATGGGAAGCCATAGGGTCATCAAAAACAAGGACGAGGACGCAAAGGTGGACTTCCAGCCGAACGCGGCTCTTCAGAGAGAGCTGTACGCGCTTGAGGCTTTCGGAACGGGCGACAACAGGAACGCCTATTCCCCCGCTGTCATAGGTCCCGAGCTTAAGGAGACCATCGTTGAGCTTTACGATAACCTTAACTTTATCGGGATACCTCTCGGACAGGTCCCGTGGGAGCACCTCGGATTCCCGCTGATACTTATACCTATAGTATCGTTCCTTATGGCGCTGCTCCAGACCTTCATCTCCAACAAGATGATGGCTAAGAACAACCCCGACGCGGCCGCGAGCATGGGCGCTATGAAAGTGACGCTTTATGTAATGCCGCTGTTCTCGCTGTTCCTGGCGTTTACTATCCCCGCGGGCGCGGGCTTCTACTGGACCATCAGCTATTTCTATGGGATAATCCAGACGGTCGTACTCAACAAGCTGTACAGCCCCGCCAAGCTCAAGGCACAGGCGGAGGCGGAATACGCGGCGCGTATGAAGCAGGTGGAGATAGAAGCGCAAAAGGTTCGCGATACCGATAAGGACGAAAGCGTCCACGAATATAACGGAGAGCAGCTTTCCCAGAAAGAAATAAACCGCCGTAAACTGGCAGAGGCGCGCAGACAGGACGCTATAAAGTACGGCGAGGAATATAAAGAAGATGACGATTGATCATTGATCGGAAGGGGATCATATTATGGAAAAAGAATTCAAGGCAAAAACCGTTGAGGAGGCAAAGGCTCTCGCGGAGCAGGAATTTGGCGTCAGCGCGGACGAGATCGATTTTGAGATACTTGAACAGCCCAGAAAGTCCTTGTTCGGGCTTAAGGGTGAGGCGCGGGTAAAGGCTATCTACGACCCCGAGGCTGCCGCTCCCGTTGAGGAGCCGCGTGAAGAAACTCCGGCTGCCGCAGCCGCTGCGGAAGGCACGGATACCGCGGACGATCGTGACGGCGAAGAAAGCTATGACGAGGGGGAGGGAACTCTTCCCGAGGATTTCGACATAAACGGCAGCGCAAAGGTCAAGGCGGCTATCGAGTATCTGACCGACGTGCTCCACGCGCTTAAGCTGGAGAATTTCGCCATAACTCCCATAGTGAGAAACGGGAACGTTGTGCTGGATATTTCGGGAGAGAAGCTGGGCGTTGTCATAGGAAAGCGCGGCGAAACTCTGGACAGCCTGCAATATCTGACTATCCTCGCGAGCAACCGCACCGAGGAATCCTACTGCCGTATCTCCATCGACTGCAACGGCTACCGCGACAAGCGCCGTGAAACGCTGGAGAATCTTGCCAGAAGGACTTCTCAGAAGGTCATCAAGCAGGGCAGAAAAATCGCTCTGGAGCCGATGAATCCCTACGAGCGCCGCATTATTCACAGCTGCGTGGCGGAGATCGAGGGAGTTTCCAGCCATTCCACGGGCGTTGAGCCTTACAGAAAGGTAGTCATCTACGCGGACAAGCCGAAGTACGACAACCGCCGCCGCGGCAACAACAACCGCAGACAGGGCGGCGGCGTGAAGAACTACAAGCAGTCGGGCGGTTTCTCAACCAGCTTTGAGAGAGAATACAAGCGCCGCAGCTACGAGCCGGACGAAAACGCCGACGCGGGCGCGTTCTCAAAGGAAACTGTCGACACGGAAAAGAACGCTACGCTTTACGGAAAGATCGAGCTTTAAAAATTGGCTCCCCGAGGGTTCTCGGGGAGCTTTTGTATTGTTTTTTACAGATCGTCCGCGTCCTGTATGGGCTTTTCGTAGGGATCGGTCGCCACGCCCGTATACATTCCC
>CAZKJC010000103.1:0-5152 GCA_964552995.1 uncultured Ruminococcus sp. | reverse complement strand
GTCTTTAAATGAGCCTGCGGAGCGCCGTCAACCATTTTATCCACTACCGCGTCGATTCGCTCCTGCTTCTTTAAAGAGGGTCTTTTTTTCATAAATAATTTCCTTTCGTATAGGGTCTGTCGTTGGTCTGACAAGAATAGTATTCGCGCGAAATCCCCCTATATCATCGGAAATTTATGCCGCCTGTGCACCCTTGACGGGAACGTATTCCTCGCCGCTCGTAGCGCGCTTCAGCGCTTCAAGCAGAGTGGGAGTGCGCCACTCATAGGTGTAGCGGTTCACCTGCCCGCCGTTGTCCCACAAAAATGTGGCGATACCGTAATCGTCGCACATTTTTACCAGCTTTTCACAGAAATAAATAACGCTGTCGTGATCGTTTCCGCTGGCGGCGTATTCGCCTATTATCACCGGAATACCGTTATCGGTAAAGGTGGATTTCATTTTGCCTATAAGAGTCTCCATCTGCCGCTCCTCGGCTGGAGTTCCCCATTCGTTCTGAATATTCGTGGTGCAGAACTGCCAGGGAGTGTAATAGTGAACAGAAACTATGCTCTTTCCCGCGGGATCGGCAGGCATTACATACCCGCTTTTGCAGGTCATCTCGATGTCTGTCCAGTATCCCGCTATCAGCAGATGGCGGGAGGGATTGTTACCTCCGCTGCTCCTTATCAGATCGACAAATTCCTGGTTTATCTTATTGAGAAGCTCATATGCGCTGCTTTGGGAGATATTATCAAATCCCACCTCGTTGAGCGACTCGAAAACAAGTCTTTCGTCATAATTTTCAAAGCGCTCCGCTATCTGCGTCCAGAGCGTTCTGTAACGCGCCATAGTCCCGTCGTAGTCCGTCACCGCGTTGGATATCCACGCGCCGAACTGCGGATCGCCGCCGCCGTCGTGGTGGATATTGATTATAACATACATTCCCAGATCGTAGGCGTAATCTACCACCGTCTGAACTCTGTCGAGCCATTCCGCGTTGATATTTCCTGCCTCGTCGATATGATCGCGCCAGGTCACGGGGATCCTCACGGCGTTTATCCCGTCCTCCCAAAGCGCGTTGAAAAGCTCCTGCGTCGCAAAGGGATTTCCCCAGAGAGTTTCGTCTACCTGCTCGCCCTCCTCGACGTGCTCGTTGATCATTCCGTCGCCGTCCCTGTCAGCCTGGCATACGTCCAGAGTGTTGCCGAGATTCCAGCCGATCCTCATAGCGCTTACCAGCTCCTGAGAGGTCATTTCCGTCATTTCCTCGGGAGCGTCCGCGGGAGATTGCACGGTTTCGATCGTTTCTCCGGAGGATACCCCGCCGGTATCCTTCGCGCAGCCCGTGAGCGTCAGCGCCGCCGCGAGCAGCAATGCAAAAAAGCCGTTTCTTTTCATATTGTTTCCGTCCTTTCTTATTTAAATTTGAAATTTTCCGCGACCCGCCCGACACGGCTCACTCCGCTTCGCGGAGCGAACCGCGTCAGGCTCTCGCGAAAAATTTCCTGCCTCAACATTGCGTTGCTATACTTTTTATACAGGCTATGATGATATTATAATATCATTGAAAGGGCGCGTTTTATATCATAAATGTTGGTTTTTTATAAAATTTATCGTAAAATCATATGGCAGCGCGGGATATTTTGGGCAAAAAAATCCCGCCCGCAATATTTCACGGACGAGATCATAAGCATATTTAGTGGATCGCTAATTGCCGAGTATGCAGTCAACCTGCCAGCGGTCGTTCTCTTTAACCAGCTTTACGCTGTATGAAACATACGCGGTCCTGCCGCCGAAGTTGCCCGCCTTGACATAGAGCATTCCGCTTGCGGTGCTGCCGCTTGTGCTGACGGTGAGTATCGTATCCGAAACGTTCGCCGAAACAAGCCCCGCTCCGCTGTACCGCATTGCTCCGCCAAGCGGCGATATTCCGCATTTGTTCCTCAGCGCGTTCGCCGCGCTTTCGGAGTAGCAGTAGTCAATGCACTGCGAAAGCTCCTCGGGAGAAGCAACGCCGCACTTGTCATAGCTGCCCTGAACTATAAGATTATTTACCGCGAGAGCGCTGTTCACAGCCGCTCTGATACCCGCTGAGGCATTGTCGGACATTTCGCCGAAGATCAGGTCGCCGTTTCTCACCTTTGCGTTGTACTGGCTTTCGGTGATACGGACTTTTCCGCCCGAGACCGCCGCCGCGTACAGCGACGAAACGCTCTTTTTATAGTCAACGCGCCCGATAATAGCCGTACCGCCCGCAGAGCCTATGCTGCCGCCGCTTATGCTGTAGCAGCTTCCGTTGATCATAAAGCTGTGCTTATTTGTGCCGAAGTCAACGGATATATCCGTGCCGCCCGCCGCGATAAAGGAGCAGGTACGCGGGTCGAATATCTCAACGCTGCCGGTCAGCGCCGCGCTCGACGGATAGATTATTCCGTGAGTAAACGCGAGATTCGAGTATATCCTCGGGTTATTTTCGTAGGTCTTGATAAGGCGGGACGCGCCCGTTTCAGCGTTGACCTCATATATCTGGACAAGCGCTCCGTCCTCTACCGCGAAATACATATTCAACCCGTTCGCCGCCATCAGAGTGACGGGGGAATCGGATTCAAAGCCGGTCGAGAAGTAGTCGGTATCTCCGCCGCTGAACTTGACCGCGCATACATAATACCTGCCGTTCTCCAGTATATTCATCACCAGCAGCTTGGAATCCGCGTTGTAGCCGACTCCCTTAAGCGTGCCGTCCATGACCGTATCGGCAGCGTTGAGGTCGAGTATCTGCTCGCTGTCGGCGCTCAGATACAGCAGACGATCGCGGTTGCCGCTGTCGCCAATCGCCGAAACGATAATGCTGCCGCCGTCCTCGGATATCCAGCATACCTCCGCGTTGTCGCAGTCCTCGCTCGCAAGGAGCCTTTCCTCCGTACCGTTAAACCTGTACATCTGAACCTGGTAGGGCGTGCGCACAAAGAAAGTCTTATCGCTCATAAAGAACGCTTCCTTCGCGCCGAGATTTATCGTTTCATAGGAGAATCTGTCTATGCTCTCCGGCAGCGACACACCGTCGGGCAGCTTTTCGGGCTGCACTGTCGTGTCCGGTCCCTGCGGCGAGCTTGTGCCGATGTCGGGGGTAGTCTGCGGAGGCTGCGGGATATCGACCTCCGGAGTGCTGTCCGTGGTTTCCGCCGGCTCGGAGGAGGTAACGTCCGAGGTTTCCGGCGAAGCAGGCTCTCTTGTACCGGAGCTTTCAACGTCCGTATTGTCGGAGCTTTCCGAGTTTTCATGGTTCTCCCTGTCCGTTGTTTCAGCTCCGCCGGGAGCTTCTCCCGAGCTGTCCGCAGACTCGCCGCCCGTTTCATCGGGAATGATGTCGTCAGGTGTGGGCGTGGGCGGTACATCGGGAAAATTCACCGTGCTTCCGTCCACCGCGTTTGTATCTATGGGAGCGATCGTATTTATATCGCTCTCCGAAACGTTTTCTACCAGAAATACCCTGCTGTCGTCGTTAAGCGAAGCCATAACATATCCCGCGCAGTTGACGATAGCGCCGTTTATCAGCCCGTTTCCGCTAAAGCCCGCCTCGACCTGCTCCTCGCCGGAAGCTACGGTCCCGTCCGCGAAATACAGCTTTTTAACGAGAATATTACCGTTGGCGGTCAGCACCTCCCGTGTTTCTGCGGGAGAAAGCGGCGCGCTGAATGTTACCATAACATCTCTGAGCTCGCTGCTCTGCGCGTTTTCCTGAAGCTCGTCAAGCGCGTGAATAAAGCGCTCGTTCGGCGTAAGCACGGAATCGCTGCTGCCGGAAAGAACAACGCCGCTGTCTATCGGATCGTTGTTTCCTATCGCCGTAAATACCGTAGTACCCACAACTACCACCATGACAGCCGCCGCGGCGGTCATGCCGATATACATCGGAAGAGCCCTCTGCTTTGCGAATCTGCCCTTTTTAGCGTTGGACTTTATCTTATCACAGTCAAACGAGTATTCGCTCATAAGCTGTTTGTAAAAATCGTTCCTGTTCACAAAGCATGACCTCCTTCCGAAATTATTTTATATTTTGCCCAAAATGCCGACTTGGGCTGTAATGCCGATAAAAAATTTTTAAAGCCCGAATTTTTTCTTCTGCCGCTCAATGGTACGGTAGAGCTTGGTCTTGACCGTTGACAGATTCAGCCCGAGCTGCCGAGCAACCTCATCGAGCTTCATATCGCAGACGAAATGCAGGTAGAATATCTTCCCCACGGTCTCGTCGCTTTTTATTATATCGTCAAAAATCTGTTTTGCAAGAATTTTGTCCGACATAACGTCCTCCAGGCTCTGCTGATCCCTGGACATTTCCGCCTCAAGCGCCGCGCTTTCCTCCTCCGAGAAGCCCGACATATTCATTACCTTGTCCTTCTGCTTTTTAAAGCCCGAGAAGAAGGAACGGCACTCAAACTTGGCGATGTTTATAACGAACGCCTCCGCGCTTTCGATATCCTCGTAGCCCTTTTCGGAGATCCGCTTATAAAATCTGGTGTAAACGTTCTGGATAATATCCTCCGCGTCCTGGAAACGCGCCGCGTGGCTTACTACAAAACGTGAAACGGAGCTGAATGTTTCGGAGTATACTGAGTCAAAATATCTATCAATGTCGGAATTTCCCACGCGGATTTCACCTCGCTTACCCGCTTGCAATACAGTAGTCAGCGGTTATTTGAAAAAAGTTTCAGAAGTTTTTAAGAAAAATATACAAAAAGTTTTCAGCGCTTTATGCAGTCCTGCCGAAAAACGGCATTGTATCGCGATTTTTGGGCATTATTCCGCCCGAAATTTTACGCCGCCGCAAATACAATATTTTCCTGCCCTTTTATTTCCGCGAAACGCGTCGGCGGAGCACATTATATAGTGTAACCGTATTATTGCGCTATAAACTCTTATACTTATTATAACTCATATTATCGGATTTGTCAAATCATGGGGGAATCGGCAATATCCGTTATACTTGGAGTTGTACATGGATTATTATAGCATATTGCGCGAAAAAAGTCAATAAAAAAGATAATTTATGCCGGCACGCATATTTTGTTAGATTTGCAATGTGGTACTCCTTTTAATTCGTTAAAGTTGAATTTCTATGTTTATCCGCTCTATTATTTTGAGAAAGCGGAGCTTTCACGCGCTCGGACTG
>CAZKJC010000102.1:0-8784 GCA_964552995.1 uncultured Ruminococcus sp. | reverse complement strand
CGCTCACTTCGTTCGCTCCCTGCGGGCGATTGCGGAAACCGTGCCGCATTTTGCCTTAATGGCAAAATGCGCACTTTTTGAAATTCTAATGCGTGGGCTCTATGTTGCTATACTTTTTCTACAAGCTGAAGCGGCGCAAGCAGAGCGCTGACTATTCAACAAAACTTAGCCTTCGGCATAGAATGCAGCAGGGTAAAATCCACAGCCGCGCCGAAGGTGGTCAGCCGTCAGGGCAGCCCCCGAACAGCCGACGGCGTAAAGCGGCTGTTTGAATATACCCGGGCGGGCTGTGCTTGGCGCAGCCCGCTTTTTCCGCGCCGTAAGGGGTCGTATATCGATCTTATCGAGCGCTTTTACAATTATTTCCTTTTGAAGAAGTGCTCCCGAACAAGCTCCTGCACAGCGGCAAACTGACCCTTAGGTATAGGGATACGGCGGTTGCCGAGCATAAGCAGATCGTAGCGGACTATCCCCACCGAATTGTCGAGATTGGCTATATACGCGCGGTGCGGTATGCAGAAGTTCTCGTGGACCCTAAGCTGCTCGAACAGCTCCGACAGCGTGAAGGGAGTTTCGATCGCACTGCCGTCGGTCAGGGTGATCTCACGCGTGTGGTTGAAGCTCTCTATCATCACGATCTTGTGGAGCTGTATTCTCCGCAGACCGCCTTTGGCTTTTACCGTAAGCACTTCACCTTGCTCCTGCGTGAGCTTCCGGACCGCCCGAAGCACCGTCTTGTCAAACTGCTCTTTGCACAGCGGTTTGAGCAGGTAGCCCGAAGCGTACACCGAAAACGCGTCCACCGCGTAGTCGCGCGAGAGCGTCAGGAACACTATCTCGGCGTGATCGCCGCGGCTTCGTATTATTTCCGCAAGCTGTATTCCGGATATTTTTGGCATCATCACATCGAGAAGATACAAGTCGAAGCCGCTGTTGTTTTCAATAGCTTTAAGCAGCTCCGCCGCCGAGGCAAACGCGCTCAGCCGTATCGGAAACTCCGAATGCACGGCGGCAAATCGTTCGGCAAGCGCTTTGATCGTCTCTATATCCTCGGCGTTATCATCGCATAACGCTATTTCGATCAACCCGTTCACCTCCTGATATCTTCCACGACTTTTTTATTGATAAAAAACTTGGGACTGCCCATAGCTCCGGGAGCTACCTCGTATTCGTCAAAAACTATGACGATCCTGTCAAAGCCGTCGATATAGAAATTCACGTCCTCTCTTATTTCGGTAAACGCGTCGTCGCCGTCAACAAAGTAGCCGTAGTTGTACTCGTCGTTTTGGCGTTTCATCTCTTTCAGTATCTCGGCGCTTATGACCCCGATGTAATCGCTGCCCTCCTTGAACAGATCGGAAAGCTCCAATACCTTGCCCGCGCTCTTGTCAAAGACGATCCAACGGCTGTAATCAAACGAACCGCCCGCGTTTATCGTCACATTGAATTGCACAATAAAAAGCTTTTCATCATCGCGTATGACCAAGTATGTCATATCCTCCGCGACATAGCCGTTGTATCTGCGGTTAAAGTACCATAAAAACTTTTCCTTTGCCTCGTCGGTGTAGTTTTTCACCGCGCCGTTCAGCTCGCCGTTTCCGTCAAATTCGGGGCTTTCTATGCTTATCGAGTTATCGCCCCAGCCGAGAGCAAGATTTCTTATCGTGCGGATATTGACCGAAAGGACCTCCGAAGCCGCTTCCGCCGCGGACGGCAGCACGTTCAGCATGACTATCGCCCCCAAGCCCAGACCCAACAGCGAGGACATCGCCCGCTTCGGCAGGCTCCCGAGCCTGTTTTCCTTACGTTTAGCAGTGCCGTTATCGTAAAACAGCACCGCTTGGAACACAAATTCTCCGTTTTCAAGCATACAGCGCATAAAGCCGTTATATTTTTCCGCAATGCGCTTCACCGAGCGAAGCCCTATGCCGTGCTCGTCGGAAGAACCGTCGGTAACGGGCGATCCGTTTTCATCGAACTCAACCGTATGAGAGCAGGGATTTTTCACCGAAACAAGCAGTCTGTGACCGTCCGCGTACTCCGCCGAAATATTGATGTACCGCTTTTCCTCCGGAAGCTCGGAGCAGGCGTTTATCGCGTTCTCTATGGTATTCGCCAGCACCAGGCAAACGTCGTTTTCCTCAAAGGGGAGCATTTCGGGCAGCTTGAGATCTTGCGTTACCCTGCAGCCCGCGCTCTCCGCTCTGCCGATGTATTCCGAAAGTATCGCGTTGATCTCGGGATTTTTACAGTAGCTCATACCCGCAAGCTTGCCGAACGAGCCGTTCAGATTATTTGTGTACTCGATGATCTTATCGCATTCGCCCTGCTTGGCAAGACCCTCGATAACCGCGAGATGATGCCGCATATCATGACGGTATTCACGCGTAGATTCCATTTTCTGGACTACCCTGTCATAGCCGCGCCGCTGAATATCAATATATTCGGACAGCTCCTTTTCCGAACGCCTTGCGCGAATAAGCTCCGCCGACGAGCTCAGCAGCTTCGCAATGACAAAGAATATCGAAAGCGCGGTCAGCATGGTAAAGATCAGAGTGATCGCATTGGTCGTACTGTTCAGGTAATAGAGCATCATCAGAAAGATCATGATCACCGGCATGGATATCAGCAGGCGGTCCGGTCGATTTTCGGCAATACAGAACCGAAACGCACTGCCAATAAACCGAAACGCTATGAACACAAGTCCCGCTGCCGCAAGTACCACTATAACATCAATGATAATGTGCTCGATATAGTGAAACTGTTCTATCCCATTTTCCGCAGCAACGGTTCCTATCAGTATCTTTTGCAGTGATCTCAGTATCAGCACTTCAATAGTTCCGACAGAGCAGACTGCCGCGGTCTCAAATATGCCGCTGTCGGACAGAAAATACAGCAGCACCGAAAACGGAAGATATGCCGTCAGCGGAAAAAGCGTAAGTATAAGGTTTTCATCGCCCGACATCATGCCGGCGATATTCGCTCCCGTGATAACTATCCCCGCCGCGCTCAGCGCAAGCACGGTCGCAGTCCGCGAAAACCGACTTTTAAACAGCGCCGCGCAAACCAGGATATACGACAAAAAAATGATCACTTCTTTAATTTCTATTCCGCAAGCGATACGAGACAACATCAATTCACTAAACATCGAAATCTCCCTTACATAAAAACGCGCCGCGATCTTCCTATCCAACGTGTCCGGCACACGATCCCCGAACCCGACACGAATCGAGATCATATCATTCCATTTTTAATTATAATGCGTTTTCTAGGAATTGTCAAGAGAATTTTACGGTTCAGATCTCATTTCACGCAAGCCATACCTTACAATTTGCGCAGGACATACTCTCCATATTTTCGTTTATATTTACGCCGCTATGCAAATATAAAAATTTTTTTAAAACATTACACACTGTTGTCCTGTTTTTATGTTATAATATAGGATAGTAATTCGTGAAAGAGATATATCCGTTTATTCAAAAAACATACGGCGGCACGGCGATCAAACCGTTCGGAGCGTCTGTGCCGTGTATTGGAAAATAAAAAATTTCAAGGAGTGGGTTCAAACCATGAAGGATTCTTATACTGTACCGGACAAGATCAAAATTCGCGGCGGACGTGTGCATAATCTGAAAAATATCAGCGTTGATATACCGCTGAATAAGATCGTGGGGATCGCGGGCGTTTCGGGTTCGGGAAAATCGTCATTGGCTCTCGGTATTTTGTACGCGGAGGGCTCAAGGCGGTATCTTGAATCACTGTCGACATACACGCGCAGACGTATGACGCAGGCGGAAAAGGCACAGGTAGATGAAGTGCTTTATGTTCCGGCGGCGTTGGCTTTGCGGCAGCGGCCGGGCGTTCCCGGAATACGCAGTACGTTCGGAACAGGAACGGAGCTGCTGAATCATCTGCGGATAATGTTTTCGCGGCTTGCTTCTCACCGATGTCCGAACGGGCATTACGCCTCGCCATCCAAAGACGTTGCGGCAGGCTTAGGGCTTGATTGTCCTGTTTGCGGAGTCCATTTTGATCCCCCGGGCGCGGAAGAACTGGCTTTTAACAGCCAGGGAGCTTGTAAGCGCTGCGACGGAACGGGTATTACCCGTGTAGTTGATGAATCAACATTAGTCCCCGATGAGTCCTTATCTATCGACGAGGGAGCGGTCGCGCCGTGGCAGACGCTTATGTGGGCGCTGATGAAGGATATCGCGCGCGAGATGGGTGTGCGCACCGATGTGCCGTTTCGCGAGCTTACCCAAAAAGAACGCGACATAGTTTTTCACGGACCCGCGGTCAAGAAGCATATCATTTATCAAAATAAAACGAGCGGCGCGGCAGGCGATATGGACTTCACCTACTTTAACGCCGTATATACCGTAGAAAACGCTCTGTCCAAAGTCAAAGATGAAAAGGGCATGAAACGTGTGGAGAAGTTCCTTCGGCAAGGCGTTTGCCCCGACTGCGGCGGATCGAGACTGAGCGAAGCGGCTTGTGCGCCGAAGCTGCGCGGGCTTTCTCTTGCGGAGGTATGCACAATGAATTTGTCCGATCTGATCAAGTGGGTGGACGATGTGCCCGCGTCGCTTCCCGAAGATATGCGCCCTATGGCGGAGAGTATTTGCGAGGCATTTCAAAGCACCGCAAAGCGGCTGATGGAGCTGGGATTGTCTTATCTTACGATAGATCGTTCGGCTTCTACGCTTTCAACGGGTGAACGGCAGAGAATGCAGCTTGCGAGAGCCGTGCGAAACCGTACAACGGGTGTTCTGTATGTTCTTGACGAGCCGTCTATCGGTTTGCATCCGTCAAATATAGAGGGGCTTAAGGGCGTTATGCACGACCTTGTTGCCGACGGAAACACCGTGATACTGGTTGACCACGATACCCATATACTTTCCGAAGCGGATTGGCTTGTCGAACTCGGTCCCGAAGCCGGTGCGGGCGGAGGAACGATAATTGCACAAGGTACGCTTGAAGAGGTCGGGGCTGATGAAAATACCCGTATCGGCGGATTCCTTACCGGTAAAACCACTATTGATATCGGGAGAAATATCCCGCCCGAGCAGATGTTTGAGCTTGGAAATATCCATCTGTCTACCGCCGGCATTCATACGGTGAAGCCTTTGGAAGCGGATTTTCCCAAAGGTCGTCTGATAGCCGTAACGGGCGTTTCGGGTTCGGGGAAAACTACCTTGATCCTGGAAAGTCTGATCCCCGCCATAGAAGCCTTATGCAAAGAGGAAAAGCCGCCCGAGCACGTTAAGAGTATTTCTGCGGAGGGAATCTCACAGATAAAACTGATCGATTCCGCGCCCATCGGCATTAACGTGCGCTCTACCGTTGCGACCTATGCCGACGTACACGACGATCTGCGTAAGATCTATGCAAAAACGGGTGACGCCAAGGAAAGAGGATATAAGGCGGGGGATTTTTCGTATAATACCGGAAAACTCCGCTGTCCCACCTGTGACGGCACCGGCTCTATAAGCCTTGATATTCAATTCCTGCCCGACGTTGATATCGTATGTCCCGATTGCGGCGGTTCGCGCTATTCAAAGGAAACAGAGCTTATTAAGCGCACGCCGAAGAATGGCGGGCAGTCCTATTCTTTGCCCGAGCTAATGGCTATGAGCGTAGATGAGGCGCTGGCGGTGTGCGCCGATCTTCCGCTTGTTGAACGCAGGCTGCAGGTGCTGCACGATCTCGGACTCGGGTATCTGACCTTGGGTGAGGCAACGCCGAGCCTGTCGGGCGGCGAGGCGCAGCGATTGAAGCTTGCCGGCGAAATGGGAAAAGGACAGTCGGATACGGTATTTGTATTTGACGAACCGACGATCGGACTTCACCCGTCAGACGTGGAAACACTTCTGAAGGTATTTGACAGATTGATCGAAAACGGCGCGACCGTAATTGTTATCGAACACGATTTTGACGTTATAAAGAACGCCGATTATGTGATCGATATGGGACCGGGCGGCGGTGTGCACGGCGGACAAATTATCGCAAAGGGATCGCCGCGGGATATCTGCAATTGCGGGGAAAGCCTTACGGGGCAATATCTGAAACGATACACTGCAAATTAAGGATAGAGATATATGCAAATGATCTCTTCCGATTTTTTGAGAAAATATTCATATGTCCGCTTCCTTGCAAAATATGTTTCATTTGCGCTCGGCAGACGCATTCACCCGAATCTATAAAAAGTTGACGTAAAATTAAAATTTACACTTGACAAAACGTCCGACTTGTGTTAAAATAAGAAAACAATAAGAAGATTTGAGGTGGAAAGATGCGTATAGTTTCTTGCTGATTTTTTTGCATATCACTGAATGGTTTAGCACAGGATTTATACCCGTGCTGTTTGCCGTGCGCTGATATGCGGGCAGGAATTGTTCGCACTTTCTCGAATCATACCGCTCACAAACATGAGCGGCGCGTTCTGTTTTATATGGGCGTATCTCTGTGTTCGAAAGACTGCGGATCATTTCTGCGGTCTTTTATTTTTTACACGGAGGGATGCATATGTCACTTATAAATATTCAGAACCTTTCATTCGGTTATGACGGGAGCTTTGAAAAGGTTTTTGAAAATGTAAACCTGCAAATCGACACAGCGTGGAAGCTGGGCTTAACGGGACGAAACGGTCGGGGAAAAACGACTCTGCTCAGGCTGCTTATGGGGGAATTGGAATATACGGGAAAAATCGTATCATCGGTAGATTTTGAGTATTTTCCGTATGCTCCCGATAACTCGTATTTAACGATCGACGTTATTCGCGATATATCGCCGCAAGCGGAGGATTGGCAGATAAGGCGCGAGCTTGGCTTTCTTGAAGCGGACGAGGATATCATGTATCGTCCCTTCTACACGCTTTCCAACGGCGAACAGACAAAAGCGCTTATCGCGGGAATGTTCCTTCGGGAAAACAGCTTTTTGCTGATCGATGAACCGACAAATCATCTTGACGCTCACGCGAGAGAGGTTCTTGCGGCTTACCTGAAAAGAAAATCGGGATTTATCCTTGTTTCCCACGATCGGGATTTTCTTGACTCCTGCATTGATCATATTCTGGCGATCAATAAAATGAATATTGATGTCCAAAAGGGAAATTTCAGCTCATGGAACGAGAACCGTGAGCTTCGGGAACAGTTTGAGCAGGCTCAGAACGAACGGTTGAAAAAGGAGATCGATCAATTGGAGCAGGCATCAAAAAGCGTTTCCTCTTGGTCGGACAAAACAGAAAGCAGCAAATTCGGCACAAGGAATTCCGGGTTGAGACCGGATAGGGGATATATCGGTCACAAAGCCGCAAAATTGATGAAGCGCGCAAAAACAATGGAGAGTCGTATTGAGAAAGACATTTCGGAAAAGAATAAGCTTTTACGAAACATTGACGAAGCGCCGCCCTTGAAATTGTCGCCCTTGAAGTATCACAGCTCCAAGCTGATCACCTTTCAAAATATTTCGTTATGCTATGACGGCAAGACTGTTTTCAGCAATGTAAGCTTTACAATTTCTCAGGGAGACCGCATTGCGATCTGCGGACCAAACGGGAGCGGCAAAACAAGCCTTATCAAGCTGATCACGGGCGAGCTTGGAAATCATTGCGGAACAATAACAAAAGCCGCCAATTTGAAAATATCATACGTCTGTCAATCTACGGACGATCTGTTCGGCGATCTTGACGGCTACTCCGAAAAATATCGGGTGGATAAAACATTGTTTAAAGCAATTCTGCGAAAGCTGGATTTTTCACGGGAGCTTTTTTCCCGTCCGATCGAAAGCTACAGTCAAGGTCAGAAGAAAAAAGTAATGCTCGCAAGAAGTTTATCGGAGCAGGCTCATATTTATATCTGGGACGAACCGCTGAACTATATCGACGTGCTGTCAAGAATGCAGATCGAAGAACTGCTGAAAGCTTCCGAAGCAACGCTGCTGTTTGTGGAGCATGATAAACGCTTCTGCGAACAAGTGGCGACAAAACAGATATATTTGTGAAGCAAGCCCATTGCACGGCGATATTAACTCAACAACGTGTGTGCATTATTGGCTTCGCTTAAAACGCTATACCCGTAATTTTTGATCTGAAAAGAACAATATCGGAAACTGTTCGGCGCATTTCATGTGGACGATAGTTTTGCAGAAGTTGGTATTGGGCGAGTTGAACAAGCCGCTTGAAACCGTTCACGCGAACGAGGACGCGTTTGTGAATTCCGCAATGGAAAGCGCTTCGGCGGCACATTTGCAAAAAGTCAAAAAACAAAGAAATTGTTGGCTCAGCCCGAGCGGAGAATTGACGATCCGGACAAGCTGTTCGCGCGGCTTTACGAAGATAACGTCCTCGGGACATCATAACGTGTTGAAATTGGGATCTGGTTTCTAATCAGCTTTCGATAATGTCCGCGAACAGAGAATCCATGCAATTGGATTTCCTCTCTTAATATTTTTTCCCGTCAGCTGAGGCGGTATTCACGCCTTCGACGCGCATACCGTCTCAGCTAGCGGGAGCATGACAATTAAGAGAAAATCCCATATTGCGATTGCTTTGCAAGCCAACCTTTACTTAACATTTTATCACCCTATTATATTCTACCACATTAAACACAAAAAGTCCGGCTTTTGCCGGACTTTCAGACTGTATATAAAGTGTTGACAAGAAGTAAATGATTTAAATAGGAATTTCAAAATTTCCGCAAGCGCTCCTCGGTCGCTCACTTCGTTCGCTTCCTGCGGGCGATTGCGGAAACCGTGCCGCATTTTGCCATTAAGGCAAAATGCGCA
>CAZKJC010000101.1:8368-8802 GCA_964552995.1 uncultured Ruminococcus sp. | reverse complement strand
CCCGCGGAAAATTTTTTTAAGATAAGGAGAATTTAATTATGGAGATTTATGAGGAACTCGTAAAGCGCGGACTTATCGCGCAGGTAACCGACGAAGAGGAAATAAGGAAGATGATAAACGCGGGAAAGGCGACTTTCTATATAGGGTTTGACCCGACCGCGGATTCGCTTCATGTGGGGCATTTTATGGCGCTGTGCCTGATGAAGCGGTTACAGATGGCGGGCAACAAGCCCATAGCGCTGCTGGGCGGCGGCACGGGAATGATCGGCGATCCCTCCGGCAAGAGCGATATGCGCAAAATGCTCACCAAGGAGGATATAGAGCATAATATCGAGTGCTTCAAAAAGCAGATGAGCAGATTTATCGACTTCTCGGACGATAAAGCGATAATGGTGAACAACGCGGACTGGCTGCTTGATCTTAATTATGTGGAC
>CAZKJC010000101.1:0-8358 GCA_964552995.1 uncultured Ruminococcus sp. | reverse complement strand
ATGCTTCAGCGTAAACAAGATGCTGACGTTCGAGTGCTACAAGCAGCGCATGGAGCGCGGGCTGACGTTCCTGGAATTTAACTATATGATAATGCAGAGCTATGACTTCTATATGCTTTATCAGAAGTACGGCTGCAATATGCAGTTCGGCGGCGACGACCAGTGGGCGAATATGCTGGGCGGTACCGAGCTGATACGCAAAAAGCTCGGCAAGGACGCTCACGCAATGACCATCACGCTGCTGCTCAATTCCGAGGGCAAGAAGATGGGCAAGACGGAAAAGGGCGCGGTGTGGCTCGATCCGGACAAGACCAGCCCGTTTGATTTCTTCCAGTACTGGAGAAACGTAGCGGACGCGGACGTTATGAAGTGTATACGCATGCTGACGTTCCTGCCGCTGGAGCAGATAGACGAGATGTCCCATTGGGAGGGCAGCGAGCTCAACAAGGCAAAGGAGATACTCGCCTATGAGCTTACAAAGCTGGTCCACGGCGAAGAGGAGGCTAATAAGGCGCTCGACGGCGCGAAGAGCCTTTTCGGCGGCAAGGGGAACACCGACAATATGCCTACCGTTAAGGTGGAGCTTACCGACGGCAAGATCGGCATTCTCGATCTGCTGGTAAACACCAAGCTAGCGCCCTCCAAGCGTGAGGCGAGGAACCTTGTTGCCGGCAAGGGTATCGCGGTGGACGACGTGGTGATCGAGGACGCCAACGCTCAGATCGAGATAAACGGCGAGATCATTCTCCGCAAGGGCAAGAAGGTATTCCTTAAGGTCACGGTTTAATTGAAGACCCCGCGCGGACTGCTGCGTCCGAGCGGGGCATTTTCAGTTTTGCCTGAATATCTGTTCGGAGGTCTTCAGCGGGTAGCGGAACAGCTTGTCGCAGTTGAGGTTCACCCTGTGCATATCGATTGCGGATATCTGATGATTGTCGTAGGTGGTGTAGTAGTATATCCCCTTTGAGCAGTTGCAGCAGGAGGTGTAAAAGGTGTATTGATACTTCCCGTCGCTCACAACGCAGCAGCCCTTTTGCTGCTCCACAGAGCCGAGGATATGAAAAAACTGGTTCACGCTTTCGCTTTCGGAATCTCCGCAAACGGAATTTGATTTGACAAACGCGGCGCGTACAAAGCGTGATTCGGACGACAGGTCTCCGGGCAGTCCGATCGCTCCCATGCCGCGGCTGTACGCTTTCAGCGGCAGCGAGCTGCAGAAGTTGTTTGTGGGCTCTCTTGTGGAGAGATTCATATAATTGTTGAGATGTGCCATTTGCTGAGTATATTCGGGATTGTTTGTCAGTATTCCGACGCAGTTTTCGTGGATATGCATTCCGCTTTCGGTGCATTCAAGCGTGACGGAGTCGTCTTTGTCGGAGATGATCCAGTGCAGCTCCCCTATGGGGTAATTCTTATAGGCGGAGTTGATTATATTACAGCGTTCGAGCAGCTCCGCCGCCTGCTTTGCGGTGGAGCACTGGCATAAAATAAACGGTATCACCTCATGCGGCGCAAGGTTGAATTTGTCGGGCGCGGGGCTTGAATACTTCGCGTATCCGACAAAATTCAGCGCGGCTATCGCCAGCCCCTTTTCGCTCATACCCTCGTACATAAGCGGGTAGTTATCGTCAATGTGAGCCATACCCATATACGCGGGGTGCACGGATATCTTCTTTTCAATGCTTGGGAAAGCCACGCAGAAATTCCGCGGAACGATGACGGCTTCATCTCCATATGACATCTCATAATCCAGCGTTCTTCCGAAATAGAAATCTTTGGTAACAAATGCGGCGGCAGTACACATATGATCGATCCTCCATATTTCTTCGCGGCTATCGGCGTCGTATTCTCCGCCCAAGAAAAGGCGCTTTGCCGAGCCGCGGTTTTCTCATTATATATTATATGCGAAAAACGCGGAAATTTGTTTGAGCAATAAAATTTTTCGGTGGTTTGAGAGAAATGCCCATCAAAGAGCGCCCCTTAAACTATATCGTATCGTATGTCCTTCGGACAGCCCGATGATTTTTTAGTATAAAGAATCTGTTTTTTGCGAAAAAGGTATTGACAATCGCAGAAAAATATGCTATAATATGTAGCGTGATTAAAAAGTGTTTGGCATTTGGAGAACTACCCAAGTGGTGAAGGGGCTCCCCTGCTAAGGGAGTAGGTCGGGAAACCGGCGCGAGGGTTCAAATCCCTCGTTCTCCGCCAGCGGAATACTTCCGCAGTCAATTACGGGAAAGGTTGTTTAGACCTTTCCCGATTTTTCTTCGAATTGCCCTAATAGCAATTCGATTTTGCGCTTTGCGCAAAATATCGCAAAAAACGCGCGGTGTCGATCCTCCGGTATTATGCTGCGACCGTTTATCCGAGCCTTTGCCGTGCTTGCTTGACTTTTGTAAGCCGACATGATATAATATCAATAGGAGCTTGTTAAGCATTAAATTACGCAGTGAGAGGGAATAGATATGGAAAAGGGGCGGATAATTTTTCTGAACGGAGTTACCAGCTCGGGCAAGACCTCGATCGTCGAGGCTTTGCAGGAGCGTGAGGATATCTTCTTTTATGTGGTAGCGAACGATCTTTTTCAGGAGATGGTGGGAGAGAAATTCCTGCGGCTGGATTACTGGAAATATCTCAGCGAGGTCATAATAATGATGTACCACACCGCGAAGCTGTATTCGGACATGGGAAAAAACGTCCTTATTGACGGCATACTGGTAGAGCGCGAGGAGATAAAGCCGCACCTTGCGCAGCTTCTGGACATACTTAAGGATAATCCGCTCGATATCGTCGAGTTATACTGTCCGCTTGAAATTTGCAGACAGCGGAATATTGCGCGCGGCGACAGGTACGATAGCCAGTCCGACGAGCAGGCGGAGCTGATGGCGCGTGATATCCCTTACAGCGCGAGGGTGGACACAAGCCTGCACAGTCCCGAGGAATGCGCGGAGATGATCGTTGAAAGCCTGTTCCGTAATACGCCCGAATAACGCGTCTGTTTTGTATAAATCATTTTCCCCCGCGGAGGCTGAAAGCGTTCCGCGGGGGAAAGTAATAAATTGGGGGGCGATCTTAGAGCCGCCGTTTTCCTATTTTAAGGTTTCTGACGGCGTTTTCGCGGAGCTGTTTTTCCGACAGCTCTCGCGAGGTATCGGTGCGGGCGCGGTAGAGGTAGTAGGAGAGCTGCCTTGCGCTCACCGCCGCGGCGGGAATAATGCACAATGCCGTGAGTCCGCTCGCGTCCAGCATTTCAAGCGCCGCCGCGAAAATCGTCAGCGCGGATACCGCTATAACGAACACTATGTTCACCGAGCGCTCCGCTTCAAGGCTGTCGTATTCGTCCTTGCCGCGCCTGCGAAGCCGCTTTGCGGGCGCGATAAGCTCTATCAAAAGGATTATCGCCGTGATACCCACCAGTGCCGCCGCGGTCGATATAAGCGCGCGTTGGTCTATCGTAATGCTCCCGGAGGTGCCGAAATATACCACCGTCGAGATACCGTGAGCCAGCACGGATATAGTCCAGCAGACCAGACCGCGGACGGTTTCGCGCAGATCGTGTATCAGCGTTGCGATAAGCACGCACAGCGCTCCGAAAGAGAGAATGGTAAAGATCATGCGGTCACCTCGTTTTCGGTAAGGATAATGTCGGGTGTGCAGAATTTCTCGCTTACCCACATCAGGAATTTGGTTTTGAGCAGCACCGACGGTACGGTTATATTGCCGTCGGTGAGCATTTCCGCGTCCTTTGCGGAGATGGTCTTGGCAAGCCCGAACTGGCAGAGAAAGGCGGTCAGCGCGTCGAAGCCCTCTAAGCTGTCACGCTCGGCGATAAGGGAGAAGCCCTGCTCCGCGGCGAAATCCTCCGCCCTGAAGCAGCCCACATATTTCGCAAGGCGCTCCGTTATCTCACGGCTGTTCCAGCCCTCGGAAAAGCTGCCGCCCTCCGCGCAAATCCCCAGCTGTATCGCCGTGAGGATATTCTGCTCGAAAAGGCTGTCGCGCATCGTGACGGCTTTTTCCGTGTCCGAGGCGGCGAGAATGCTGCGCTGCTTCACAAATATCATCGCGAACAGCAGCGAGAGCACGTCCGTCAGTACCGCCAGCAGCAGAGCCACCACCGCGTCCGTGCTGAACTCCTCCATGACCGAGTATATCGGCAGGGTGTAGATGTTCTCAAAATAGAAATCCTCCTTGGATATCTCGCAGCCCGCGCCTATAAGCAGGTCGCAGGCGGAGGATATTACCGCGGACAGCCGCTCGCGAACCGCCGCCGCAGGCTGTCCGGCGCTTATTTCCGCGTATTCGGGAAGATCAAGGGTTATTTCCTCGCGGTCAAGCGCCGCGGGAACCTCCAGTCTTTCTCCGCTGAGAGAGCTGTAAAGAGTGAACACGCGCTCCGCCAGCCGTTGGTCGCCGCCCTCAAGAATAACGCTCCTTGCGCTTTCCGCTTTTGCGTAGAAATCCTCCGCGCCCGCGTTGAGCGTTCCCGTAATAAGCGAGAGCCGCGCGGTGATGTCCGCTTTTTTGGAGTTTATCTCCGCGCTGTCGCTTATGCCGTATTTTGCAAGTATCGCGGCTATCTGTCCCTGCTGCTCCGCCGTCTGGCTCTGGGAAAGGCTCGCGATATAGGCTGCGTAAGCCGCCGCGTAATCCTCATATTCGTAGTAATCGCCGCGGCGGGGAGCGGTCATTCCGTAGCTCTCCTGAGCCTCCGCGGCGGCTATCTGCTCCGAAAGGGAATCAAGAAGCTCCCGCTCCGAGGACAGGGAAGTGTATTCCGAAATTATTCCGTTGATCGCCCTGTTCACATCGCCGCTCGCCTCGGAGCCGATATCGTATTCCAGCTCCGAAAGCTCCGTTGTGAGCTGCCGCGTATAGGTGACATAGGTCTGCTCGAGGTAGCGCTCGGGCGGGTTGATGTTGTTGTAGATACCCACGAACGAAAAGTAGCTTGAGCATATCACAGCCAGCGTCAGGGCGGTTATCTTGGCGGGAGTTACCCTGCGCCTTATACCGTTTTCCAGAAAGTACACCACCGCCTGCACCGCTATCGCAAAGAAAAGCGGAGCGAGAGCGAAGGTCGCCTCAAAGTAAGCCTTCGCTCCGTCAAATGTGGTGAAAAAGCTGATTATCTGCAGCAGCAGCGAAACCACCGCCGCGACGATCATCAGCGTGCCGTCCTTAAAAAGAAAGGAATCGTAGCTGTTGAAAAAGCGCTTTTTATTCATCGGTCACCGTTTCCTTAAGAAGCTCCTCCGCTTTTATCTCCTCCAGCTCCACCGGTTCGCCCTGTTCGCTGCGTTCGTCGTCGGTGTCAACTTCCGCGGGGGTCTCCTCGGGAGCTTCTTCATACTCTTCTTCGTCCTCGGGAGCGGGGGAAAGCGGAAGCACGATCTCCTCCTTTACGGCGGGAGCTTCCGTGCCGCCGTCGTGGACGGGAGCCTTTAAAGCCGCATTGTAAAGCGGGAAAGATATGATAGCCTTGAACATATCCCCGTCTATCTCGATCCTGAAATCGCCGCCGCAGGCGAGCGCGAAGCCCTGCGCTATGGACAGCCCCAGCCCCGAGCCTTCCGTGGTGCGGGATTTGTCACCGCGGGTAAAGCGCTCAAGTATCTCCTCAGTGGTAAAGTTCATCTCGTAGGAGGCGATATTCTTGATGGTAATTACCGCGCGGGGAAGATTTTCGCCGTCCCCGTCGGTTTTCGTGAGGGAGTAGTATATCCTCGTTCCGTTAAGGGAGTACTTCAGCGCGTTGTCCATAAGGTTCTGTATTATCCTGTAAATGCGCTTGCCGTCGCTTACCACGGTAACAGGCGGGTCGCAGATGTCAGCCTTGACGATAAAACCCGAGCGGGATATCTTATCCTCCATTTCAGCTAAGGTCTGGTAAGAGAGCTTGTTCAGATCTATCTGCTCGTTCGCCACGGCGATCTCGCCGCTGGTGGTCTTGGCAAGCTCGAAAACGTCCGCGACTATATTTTTCAGTCGGGTGGATTTCTGCTGCAATATCGTCACATAATCCCGCGCGGCGGGGGAAAGCTCCTCGCGGGAAAGCAGCTCCACATAGCTTATAATGGAGGTAAGCGGCGTTTTGAGATCGTGGGACACGTTGGTCACCAGGTCGATCTTCATACGCTCCGCCCGCACGCTCTCCTCGATACCCTTGCGGTACTGCGACGCCAGCTTTTGCAGCCGCTCGCTGCTTTCGGTATAGGGAGAGTTTTTGTGGAGCGGCTCGGAGTAGGCGTAATTGCCGTTGTACATCTCCTTGATCTGGCGCTCCAGCACCGCCATATCGCACTGTAAAATATATCTTCCGAACAAGAACAGCACGAATGCGAATATCTCGAGTATGACCCATATCGCTCCGGCAACATAATACGTTGCCGCGAAAAGTATGATATTGAGCGAGGTGATTATTATAAACACAAGATCGATTATCAGCAGTCTTTTTGCAACGCTGCCCTTGAAAAGCTCTCCCGTCATCATCTCCTTGACGCAGCGCAATAAACGCACGCTGTGCTTTCCGCTCCATTTAAGGATATACCACAGCCCCATTATCAGGCAGACGATAAGGCTGCCCCTCGCGAAGCGTTTATTTTTGCTGCGGACGCTCATACATACTATAAGATAAAGGAATACAAGCGCGACGACCGCGAAAACTGCGCCGAAGCATATCATACAGAGCGTTCTCACAGGATCGCTCCAGCTGCCGGCATTGTAGAAAGCGCTCTCGCTTACGAGCAAAGGCATAATCACCGCGAGGATCAATACCCCGAGGGATATTTCATAGGGAACCATGAAAAAGGGGTGCAGCTTTACCGTTCCGTCGGGCATTTCTCCGGTGACCTTGCAGATAATACATATCAGTAATATCCCGACCGCCAGCAGCAGCAAATCCGACACCAATATTATCCACATATTACGCTTGACCTGTAAATAGTAATTCATAAGGGAGGAATATTGTTCCTCGCTCATGCCGACAGTGATACGGGTGATCGAATACGGGTTCACTTCTCCAAGGGAGACGTAGGAGTTATCATAGGTACGGATCATGTTATCACTGTTAAGTGTGAGGTCGTACTGCCAATACGGAATGATCTTGCTTCTATAAACCATACCCGATTCGGTTTGTACACGAATGTAGAAATCCGCGCCCCGCAGGAAAGCGGAAGGATCCTTCCCGGAATCCGTCAGGCGGTCTATCAGCGCGCGTTCATTTGACCATACCGTGCTTCTGAATATTTCCGTATCCTCTAAATTATCCGCCAGCATCGCGTCAAATCCGACGATATTCCGCATATACCCATACGCGGGGGCGAAGCCGGTGATCACTCCGATAGCCGCAAAGCAGGCTATGTACATGATGAGCAGCAGTCCCTTTACGGTACTGCTTCTGCTAAATTTTTTCAATTTTGTATCCAATTCCCCACACCACCTTTAAATATTTCGGCTCGCTCGGGTTGATCTCGATCTTCTCCCGAATACGGCGGATATGCACCATTACGGTATTTTCCACCGAATAAGCCGTTTCGTTCCATACTCTCTCGTAAATTTCCTCCGCGGAGAACACTCTCCCCGCGTTTGCCATTAAAAGCTCCAGAATGCTGTATTCCTTTGCGGTGAGCTTCGACGGCTCGCCGTCCGCGTATACCGTGCGCTCGTCCCGTTTAAGAAGCAGCCCGCCGACCTTAAGGTCCTTTGTTGCCGGGCGGTTGGAATAATCCCCAAGCGCCATATATCGCCTGAGCTGGCTCTTTACTCTTGCGACAAGCTCCGAGGGCGAAAAGGGCTTTGTGATGTAGTCATCGGCTCCCACGGAAAGCCCGAGGATCTTGTCGCTCTCCTCCGCCTTTGCGGAAAGCATTATGATAGGTATATTCCGCTCGTTTCGTATTTTTATCGTTGCGGAGATACCGTCCATTTCGGGCATCATTATGTCGATTATTATCAGATGCACCTCTGTGGAGCAGAGCGCCTCAACCGCTTCAAGACCGTTGTAGCAGCGTATTGCTTCGATCCCCTCCGGTTCGAGCAGCTTTGCTATGGCGCTGACTATTTCTCTGTCATCGTCCACTATAAGAACGCGATTTGTCATTGCATTTCCCCCTTTTCTTGATTTTACCATAGATTTCTTATTTATTTACCGACAAAATTCTTAAAAATATCTTAATTTCGGGTAATATATCTCTGAACATATAAAAATATTTGCTGTTATAAATGATAATTTAGCGGAGCAGTTTGTTTTGTTAGTTTTGCAATGTGGAACTCCTTTTAATTTGTTAAAGTTGAATTTGTTATGTTTATCCGCTCTATTATTTTGAGAAAGCGGAGCTTTCACGCGCTCGTGTC
>CAZKJC010000100.1:1892-8869 GCA_964552995.1 uncultured Ruminococcus sp. | reverse complement strand
GCCGTAACGCGCGGAGCTTCTATCTTAAAGACCAAGGAGCACCTGCCGCTTATCTACACGCTGCTGTTTATGAGGCCCGGCATACCGTCGGTCTATTACGGCAGCGAGTTCGGTATCGAGGGCGACAAGCGCGGCGGCGGCGACGACGTTCTCCGACCCGAGTTTAACGCGCAGACGATGAAAGCGGGCGGTCTGAGAGATATGACCAAGCATATCAACGCTCTGGCGGAGATACAGAAGAATGATCCCGCCGCTTCTCAGGGCGACTACAAGCAGGTTCAGCTTACCAACCGTCAGTATGCTTTCTCGCGCTCGGCGGAGGGGGAAACTCTTGTGACGGTGATAAACTGCGACAGCGCTCCCTTTACTTTTAATCTTAATATGGGCGGCAGCGCGGTCGATCTTCTCACGGGCGACACCGTTCAGCTCGGCGGGCTTACCCTTGAGGGATATTCGAGCATGGTGCTCAAAGTACAATAAAGGCAACACAACAATTGGGAAACAAAAGCAACCTTTGCAAACCGCAACGTAACGCCCGCGCAGCAAAATTTTTCGCGAGAGCCTGTGAAAGCGTAGCGCAGCGGAGCTTTTGCAGGCGGGTCGCGAAAAATTTTTTTAAATAAGGAGCGTAGCGGATATGAGCAGCGTTGAGGTATGGCTGTGGCTGCTGCTCGTTATGCAGCCATATAATCCGAAAACAACAAAGGCGCTTGAGATGTGCGGCGGAGACGCCGCGGCTGCCGCGACGCTTATCCGCGACGGCGGCTGTCAATTCTTAAGCGAGCGCGAACGCCGCCAGGCTAAGGAGATACGCTCGCGGGACGTGCGCAAAATTCTTGATATCTGCTCCGAAAACGATATCCGTATAATCACGCTTGACGATGAGGAATACCCGCTGCGCCTGAAAGCGATACCGAATCCGCCGATAGTGCTTTTTGTAAGGGGAAGCCTGGAGGGTCTGGACGACGAAATGGCGATAGCCGTAGTGGGAACGCGGAACGGCTGCGAGTACAGCGCCGGGGTCTGCCGCGCGGTATGCGGGGAGCTGGCGAAGATCGGAACGACTATCGTCAGCGGTCTGGCGGTGGGTCTTGATTCGGTGGCGCACCGCGCCTGCGTGGACGCGGGAGGGCGTACCGTGGGGGTTCTCGCCTGCGGAATGCTGGTGAATTATCCCGCGGACAGCGCGCAGCTCAAGCGGGATATCCTCGCGAGCGGCGGAGCGCTGATAAGCGAGCTGCTGCCGCATTCCGGCACCTACGCCGCCTATTTTCAGCACAGAAACCGCATTATTTCGGGGCTTGCCTCGGGCACGCTGATAGTTGAAGCCTCCGCGCGGAGCGGCTGTCTGCTTACCGCGGAGCATACGATAGAGCAGGGGCGCGATCTGTTCTGCATACCGCCGCATGATATCACCGACCCGCGTTTCGCGGGAGTAATGCCGCTGCTGCGCGACGGAGCTATTCCGGTCTTCAGCTACATAGATATCGTAAACGAGTATATCTACGGCTATCTTCACAGCGAAAGCTGGCGGAGCGTTCTTGAGGGCGTTAACAACGGGAATAACGGAATGAGAATGCTCGACGAGGGAGAGCCGCCCAAAAAGAAAAAGTCCGCCGCAAAGAAAGAGCAGCCCGCGGAAGCTCCCGAGCCGAAAAAGGCGCTTGACGAGAGCGTTTTTGAAGCTCTCGATCCTAACGAAGCGGCAGTGCTGCGGCTTATCGCGGAAAATCCGCTGAATATCGACGAGGTGATAGAGCGCAGCGGAATGAGCCACATGGACGCGGCAGCGGCGCTCACCGACCTTGAAATGTTCGGGTATATCCGCAGGAATATGGACGGGACTTACACAATGGAATAATTAACACCCCGCGCTCACTCGGAACGCGGGGTTTTTGTCGTTTTTTACAAATTTTCCGAAAAGCTCTTGACAATATATATATATATATAATGGATAATGGCAAACAAACCGAGCTCAAAGTTGAAAGGAATTAAATCAATGAAAAAGAAAATTATGGCTTTGATTATCGCAGCGTCGGTAATTACGGTGAGCGGCTGCGGAAAAACGGAAACGCCTGTCGAGGTACAGACCTCGGACAGCGGCACAACAAGTACGGAAGCGGTCACGGCAGATACGGATAATTCCCCTATATCTTCTGCGGAGGGGAACAACGAGCAAACAAGCGAGCCCCCTGTCGTTCAGACAGAGGAAGCGGAAACAGATCTCACCGATTTTGAGTATTTTGAGGAAAATGGAGAGATCACAATAACAGGGTACATAGGCGAAAGCACCGCGGTAGTTTTCCCTGCGGCTATTGACGGAAAACCGGTAACTAAAATCGGTTATATCGGTAGCAATGGAGAGTGGTCTAACGTTATTGACAAGAATGTTGAAAGCGCTGTTATACCCGAGGGTGTAACGACAATTGAAGCGGGAGCGTTTTATAATGCCGCCGGTCTTGTTGATCTGATAATACCCGAAAGTGTAACAAATTTTGGACATAATGATAATGGACTTACACCTTTTAGCAATTCGTTGTGGCTTGAAAATAAAAGGGAAGAAGACCCTTTGGTTATTGTGAACAATATTGTGATCGACGGGCAAAAATGTACAAGGAGCGTGGATATTCCCGACGGCGTAACAGAAATATTGGACAGTGCTTTTTATTACTGCACAACTATCACCGATGTTTCCTTACCGAAAAGCCTGGAGAAAATAGACAGCCGCGCGTTTTATGGCTGTTCCAGGCTTAACAGCGTGGATATTCCCGACAACGTAAGGTCTATCGGGGACAATGCTTTTAATGGCTGCACAGCTATCACCGATGTTTCCTTACCGAAAAGCCTGGAGGAAATAGGCGGCTACGCGTTTTTTGAATGTTCCGGTCTTAACAGCGTTGTTATTCCCGACAGCGTAAGGTCTATCGGGGAATACGCCTTTAATTCCTGTAAGGCTCTTGAAGATGTAACGTTCCCCAACAATATTGTAGAAATGGGCGGATATATATTCAATGCTACCCCTTGGCTTGACAACAAACGAGAGGAAGACCCTCTTGTCATAGTAAACGGCAATCTTATTGACGCGCAGTGGTGTAAGGGCAATGTAGTTGTTCCGGACAGTGTAAAATCAATTGCAGAGTATGCCTTTTCACAACCAGGGTGGAGCGCAATCACAAGCGTTGAGCTTCCCGATGGCATAAAGAAGGTTCCCGACTATCTTTTTTGGGGTAGCTACAGTCTTGAAAACGTAGTAATTCCCGACAGCGTGACGGAAATTGGAAGCTTTGCTTTTAGCAAGTGTGCTCTTAAAAGCATAAAAATTCCCGAGAGTGTGACGGAAATCGGAAGCTATGCTTTTAGCTGGTGTTATTTTGAAAGTGTAATAATTCCCAATAGTGTAGAAATTATTGGAGACGAAGCGTTTTATTATTGCCAAAACCTTGTAAGCGCGACCCTGTCCGACAATTTGACATCACTTGGCTTGGATGCATTTTCTTATACAAAATGCGATATCACGTACAAGGGTGAGATATATTTCCCCGAGCTTTACGGTGAGCTTTATGAAGCGGTAAACGGCAAGGCAGAATGATTTTATAAAAATATCCCCGCGCTCCAAGTGAACGCGGGGAAAGCTGTTATTATGCGGTCATATTGCCGTCCTTCTTTTTCTGAAATTTACCCTTTGCCAGATTGATTATCATAACGATAGCCGAGCTAAGCACGAGGTTGATGGCAAGCTCCACAAGGAAGTTGAGCCCCACGAACGCGGTCACCATGTACACCCACACGTTATCGAAGCCCGCTCCCGCGCCCCACTCCTTGAGCGTGTCGAGGAAGAACAGCGAGCAGCCCAGCAGGAACACTCCCGTGTTCACAATAGGCGCTGTGACCGCCGAGGTGATTACCGCCGCGGTTCTGTTTTTCTTTGCTATCGCGGAGTAAACTACCCCCACGCAAAGTCCCGCCAGCGCGCCCTTGAGGATACATGTAACTATCGTCCCGGGAATGTTAATCGCCAGGAACGCTCCCGCGTCCGTGAACAATACCACCACTCCGAAAACGAAGCCCAGCCACGCTCCCGCTTTCCAGCCGTATAACGCCGCTCCGACTATTATCGGCACAAGCACAAGCGTGATGTTGAATACTCCGAACCTGATCCCCACCGCGAGCGCCTGAAGCACTATCACGATCGCCGTAAGCAGTCCGAGACCTACGACCGTCTGTGTTTTCTGCGCGTTCCAACGCGCACCCTGTGTTTTTTGTGACTTCTCCATTCGAGAACTCCTTTGCTGGCACTCGGCTCTTTACCGATGTACCGCGGGTATATATTTACGGGTTTTAAACCGCAGACCCCTTAATGATGTTGACTTGGGCTATAATGCTTTTATGTTATGTTGACAAGAAGCGGTTTATATATGTTGACGAAAGTTAAATTATTTAAAAGAATTTTTCGCACCGAGGCAGCAACGCTTTGCGTTGCTGCCTCTAGCCCGCCCGACCGCCAACACTCCGCTTCGCTGCGTATTGACGGTCAGGCGGCTTGCGAAAAATTCATGCGCGGGCGGCTTGCAGCCGTATGCTTTCACCGCCTAAGCTGCGTTCTCTTTAGGGCGATTTTTATCAAGCATTCTTCTTATATATTTCCAATAACCCTTTCATTATAAGGCTGGTATCGAGAATAAACTCCTTTTTGCACAGCGGCTTTATTATTGAGGAAAATCCGCCGGTAGCTACCACGGTGCATTTTTCGCCGATCTCCTGCTCGAAATGCTCAATCATTCCGTCCACCATAAACGCCGCGCCGTACAGCAGTCCCGAGCGCATACAGTCGACCGTATTCGTCCCTATCACCGTTTTTATGGGAGCTGTCGAGATACTGATAAGCGGCAGGCTAGCGGTCTGCGCCGCCAGCGCTTCGTTGGATATCTTTACCCCGGGGGCGATTATACCGCCGATAAAAGCGCCCGACTTATCTACCGCGAGTATTTTCGTGGCAGTTCCCATATCAATAACTATCGCGGGCAGGGGATAATACTCCTTTGCTCCCACTGCGACCGCAGCCAGGTCTGCGCCCAGCGAGGCGGGCTCGTCGATCTTGATATTCAGCCCCGTCTTTATCCCCGGTCCTACCGTCATCACGCGGCAGCCGCATACCTTTTCCACTGCTCCCTTTAGCTGGGAAGTCACGGGCGGCACTACCGACGACAGTATCGCCCCGCCTATCTCCGACGCTTCGCGCCCGTACAGCCGCAGAATATCCGCCAGCGCTATCGCGTACTCGTCCTCCATACGGCTGTTGTTCGTCGCTATCCGCGACTCAAAAATCAACTTGTCATCATCAAACCCGCCTATGACGGTGTTTGTGTTGCCTACGTCAATTGTAAGTATCATCTTTTCTCCTTATTTTAAAAAAATTTTTCGCACCGGCGAACTTCGTTCGCCTATCTCAAAAAAATTTTTCGCACCGGCGAACTTCGTTCGCCTACCGCGCTGTAAAAGCTCCGCCCGCTTCGCGGGCTACGCTTTCACAGCTTGTTGCGAAAAATTTTGCTGCGTGGGCTTTATGCTGTACTTGGCGAGCGTTGCCTGGCTGCGTGAGTTTAGTGTTGCTCTTGGCGGGCGCTGCTTTGCTGTGTGGGCTGAGTGTTGCTCTATGCCGAATCCTTTTCAGCCGCCGACCACAAATAAATCCTGCCTGTCCTCTTTCTCAATAAATCTTTCAAGCTTTTTCAGATTTTTGGGGGTAGACTTCAAGGTCATCAGCGGCTTTTCTCTGTCGGGCCAGCTCTTGTAATAAACCGCAATTTTGCCGTTCCGGATCTCGGTGGTTATCTCCTCCGGATTTATCATTCCCCTGTAAATCACTCCGCGCTCGGTTATGTAACCTATCCTGCCAAAGCAGCATAACAGCAGAAATATGCACAGCACCACCGCAAACGCCCCTGTACACTTATACACCGCAGCATAGTATGTGCTGTCACGCGGAAACATATCCGCAAACGCGCTGAGCTCCTCATACTCATCTGTAATATAATGCATGATCTCTCCCCAGCCCGCGATCATAGAGCCAATATCGCACACCGTGGATTGAATAAACGCGTACACGGCACAGCCGACTGCTGCCGCCGCTCCTATAATATCCGCTGCCGCGCGCTTGTTCATACATGGCTTGATTATACGCACCCTTGCCGCCCTTATCAGCAGCCGTATCCCGTCGTAAAGCGTAACCCCAAGCACCGCATACACCAACACCCACATTGCTATTTTTAAAAACGCGTTCATATAATCACCAATACTGTCGGGGCAATTTCACCATTACCCAAAGTAAATTATCGCTCTGTAACAACCGTTCGTTTACGAATCCTCTGTTCCAATATACGCTTCGGATACTTCCTCCCACTCGATAAATCTTCCCAGCTTTGCCAGATTACCGGGGGTTGATTTAAAAGATATAAGGGGCTTCGTCCTGTCAGAGGGCGCTTTGAAATATACGTCAAGCATGTCCTCGCGACGTTTTATAAAAAACTCCTCCGGCTGCTTCAGAAGCCTTGTAAATATACCGCTTTCCGTCAGGTAAAAAATCTTGTCAAACACACTTGTAAGCATTAAAAGCATTAAAAGCAGCAGCATAACTCCGCCGTATGTATAATGATCTGCGCGGCTTTGAAGTATGCCAATCTGCTCACCGACAAATTTATCAAAATCGGTGATCTCGGTTCCGCTGTGCCGATAAAGAAAATCATTATAATACTCCGTATAATATTCCGAGTATTCTGTACCTTTAAGCTGCTCCCATTCCGAAATATCCTTTCGTGCTTCCGACGCGGTGCTGAACTCAATGCCAATCAATATAGCCATCACACACACCGGAACCGACGAAATAATTACCGCAACAGGTTTTATACAGACTTTGATGATACCCGCCCGTTTTCCTCTTATAAAAGTATTTATTATCCTTACTATGCCCATGATAGTAA
>CAZKJC010000100.1:0-1882 GCA_964552995.1 uncultured Ruminococcus sp. | reverse complement strand
GTTCCTTACTATCATGGGCATAGTAAGGAACATAATAAAACCAAAGATAAGTCCCAGAATTATTGTCAGTAATGTTGTCGTATGATTACCCTTTGTTATCAGGCGCGGCGATTATACATTGCGTTTTCATTTTCTGTCTGCGGTTAGTTCATGTACTCCCCGCTGTATTCCAGCATAGTAACGCTCTCCACGCCCTCTATCTCATTGAAGCGGCTGACATAGCTCACATCGTTGTTCTTGATTTTTACCTCAATGGTAAGCTCTATGCGGTCGCCCGTCTGGGTCTTGTTTTTCAGCTTGTACTTTATATTTCCGAGAAGTCCGTTGACATTGACCTCATTCACCGCGTTATAGCGCACGATAAGGAGATAGCTGCGGCGCTCCTTTTTAAATATGGTAAGCAGTATGTAAATGACCGCAATGCAGACCGTTCCGATTATCGCGACCCAATAGAGCTGCGCGCCCGCGGTAAGTCCCGCGGCTATTCCCCAGAACAGAAAGCCTATATCCAACGGGTCTTTTACCGCCGCCCTGAAGCGCACGATGGACAGCGCGCCCACCATACCGAGCGACAGCACGATATTCGCGCTTATCGTCATAATTATAAACGACGTCACGATAGTTGTCAATACCAGTAAGATATTGAAATTCTCCGAATAGACGATGCCGCGGTAGAAAAACCGATAGGTCAGATACACTATCGCTCCGCAGAGCGCCGCGGTGAGTATCGTGACAATGATTCTGCTCACCGTAAGATTGGCGAGATCCGCCGTGAAATCGAACCCGCTCAGCACCGATGAATCGCTGATCAAACCGTTAAACGCCATGTGCTTTTACCTCCGTTAGCTTGTCGCAGCAGATCATGTACTTTGACACCGACTGCTGTGCCGTAATTATGTGAAGAACCGATTGAATACTATCTGGAATATACTCATCAAACTTGACTTCAAGTATTATCTCCTTTGGATAGACGGGGGAGAAAAACGCCCCCTCCTCAAACATATCAATACTATTATAACAGGTCGAGAGCTTTTTGTCAAATGTTATCCGCACATTTCCGAAAGGATATACAAACGCTTCTCTCCGATAATCAACTATTACTCTCGGTCTAAGAGCGGTCAGTCTGTCCGAGCGGTAATATTCACCGAAAGCGTTCTCCTCGTCCTCGCAGCCGCTCATAAATCCGCAGTCGCCCGACAGAAGCGCTCTGTACTGCTCCATAGTCAGCCTTTGCGAGAGCTTTGACACAAACTCGCCGTCCTTGTGCTTGGCTTCAAGCGTTATGAGCGACGAGTCCAGATCGTAGCTGCGTACGCGGAATTTTCTGCGCGTCAGTACGCCGTTGGTCTTGTCAAAATACGCACTGTTATAAATGTCGTCAAAATACAGACTTGTTACCCTGTATTCCCCGTCATCGCCGTGAGCGTCGTGATACATCAGCGGCGTAAGCCGCCCGCGAAGCACCCTGTAAGTCCCCTCGTCGATCAAATATTTCAGCTCGTGCCGCAGATGCCGCCCCGAATATTCCATAGTCTTAAGCGGCGAGGTCTTGTCCTCGGCTTTGATAGATTTTCTTAAAAACATTTTAATCTCCTGATTTTGTCCGGCATTGATAACCTGGGTTATAAGGGAAATGATAATTTATGCTGGCACGCATATTATGTCAGATTTGCAATGTGGTTTTCCTTTTAATTTGTTGAAGTTGAATTTGTTATGTTTATCCGCTCTGTTATTATGCGAAAGCGGAGCTTTCACGCGCTCGTACTGGGGCTGACACCTACGGGGAGGGGGGAAGAACAAAATCCGGCAAAAGCGGGGATTTCCCCCCTCAGATTACAAACCGCTCAGCACCGCACGAACTTCGTTCGTGCTAGCCCTCTAA
>CAZKJC010000099.1:0-9160 GCA_964552995.1 uncultured Ruminococcus sp. | reverse complement strand
AGGTATTCCTTCTCGACGAGCCGCTGTCCAACCTGGACGCTAAGCTGCGTGCTCAGATGAGAACCGAGCTTTCCAAGCTGCATAAGAAGCTGGGTACGACCTTTATCTACGTAACCCACGACCAGACAGAGGCTATGACGATGGGCGACAGGATCGTTGTTATGAAGGACGGTTACGTTCAGCAGATCGATTCTCCTATCAACCTCTACGAGAATCCTGTAAACAAGTTCGTTGCGGGCTTTATCGGCTCTCCTCAGATGAACTTCATCAACGCGAAGTTGCTGATGATGAACGGCAAGTATACCGTAGAGTTCGGCTCGGAGGACACCAAGACCTCCAGAGGTCGCAAGTTCTATGTTGAGCTTCCCTCCGCTAAGGCTGACAACGAGGTACTTAAGTACTATGTTGACAAGGAAGTTGTTCTCGGCATTCGTCCCGAGAATATCCACGATGAGGAAATGTTCCTGTCCAACGCTAAGACGGGCATGATCGAGGCTACCGTAGACGTAACGGAAATGCTGGGCGCCGAGACATATCTGTACCTCACCTGCGAGGGTATTCCGCTTACCGCGAGAGTATCTCCGAGATGTACCGCTCGTCCTCAGGACACCGTTAAGCTGGCTCTCGACCCGAACAAGGTTCACCTGTTCGACGCGGCTGACGAGCACTCTCTGCTTAACTGATAAAAATGGGAATTATTGCGGCGCGGCTGGTTTTAGCCGCGCCGTATTTGTTATAACAATGAAAAAAACATTTGCGATCATCGGGCTTATTATCGGCGGAGCATTGTTTGACATTGCGTTTTGTGCCGGAATTTTTTCACTGTGCAGCTTCTATGATATAACGTTCGCATTGGCGGCAGTCGCCGCTGTTATCGCGGCGGCGGTGCTTTCCCCTTTGCTGAATTTGCTTCGGAAGAAGATCTGCGGAAAGCTGAAGATCAATTTGGGGATATTTCTGCTCTGCACGCAGCTCCCGTCGTTCTTGCTGGCGGCGGCTGTGAATATTCTCGCGCTGACCGACTACGGCACTATCGGCGCGGCTGTGTTTTTGAGCTTGGGAATAGCGTTCGGAGCGGCGGTTTTGCTTATCTCGGCGGTGATAGTTATTTCCGCGGGTATAGCAAAATTCCGCGAGGATATAAGGGATAACCCCGACGGTTTCAGACCGTAAGGGTGAATTGATTTTTATATATTCCTATTATTGGGTAGCATATTGTGGGCGCGGTATTGTGATGTGGTCAGCAAAAAAGGAGGGCGTCAGTGAAGAAATATGTGTTTTATGTATGGATTTTTCTGGTTGGACTTGTTGTAACTGCCGGAATGCTTGTGGGGAATACATTGCTATATGTGTTCATTACGACGGATTTCTTGCTGTTCTATCCGCTTTCGCTTGTAGTTCCTTTTCTGGCGGCGTTTGGGACCGCAGGTCTATACAAGAAAGCCGACGGAAAATATCACATGAAAGCGTGGGTGTTCTGGCTGCTGGCTTTTATGCCGCAGTTTATTATAGGGGCAGACGCTGCTGCGGCGGCGATCTATTTAGTGCTGTTTGACGTGAAGTATAATGGCGTCTGGACGTTTTGGTTCAATTATTATTTTTTCGCCGTTGTCGGCTTGACTTACGGTATATCGGGCGCGATTTTCACTTTCTTGGCGGCGAAAAAATTAAAGAGGTTACCACAATGAAAAAGGCTCTGTGGGCGATAGGGATTTTTATATTCAGCCTTATTGTAACGTCGGCGCTTTTTGTCTTTAATGTTTTCTTGCTTGTGTTCATGCTTTATCCATTAACTCTTGTTTCTTCCGCTTTGACAGCGTCCGGAATGATAAGGCTTTGTAAAAAAACTTGTGGAAAACACGGCATAAGGGCATTGACATTCTGGCTGTTGGCTTTTCTGCCGCAGCTTATTGTCGGGGCGGGGGCTGCCGCTGTGATATGGATAGGTGCCGGTCGGCTGAATACGTTGGAGATGTATGACCTCGCCGTTACTTGCCTGACTTATGGCGTATCCGGCGCGATTTTCACGCGTTCGGCGGTGAAAAAATTCAAAGAGGTACAGCAATGAAAAAGTTACTGACAATAATTCTGATTTTCGCGGTAAGCTCCGTTTCGTTTCTGATACAGATAATAGTAAACCTGTTCGGGGTGTATCCGTTTATTTTCCCCGCAGTCATTTTTTCGGGAGCGGCGGCTTTCGCGACATCTCTGTTTTATAAAATGTTCCGCGGTAAGGTCGGGCTTGGCGCGCCCTTGTTCTGGGTGATGGCTTTCGCGCCGCAGTCCGCTGTTGGGCTTGGGTATTTTATCTGGGCGGTATGTATGAGCTCGCGCTACTTTTTTATCGGAGTGCAGGGAGTTCTGTGCTTCTATGATATGCCCGTGACAGCCGCCGCGTATGCCCTTTTCGGGGGAATATTCACGGCGGTTCACAGAGCCGCTGAAAAAAGGAGAGCTCGGACATGAAAAAGCCGTTGGCGATAATTTTGCTTGTGATCGGCGGCGCGGCAACGGGCTTCGTGCTGATAGTCGGCTGTGTGCTGCTTGGGCTGGTGACATACGATAATTATTGGCTTACCTGTCCTGCCGCCGTGACTTTGGCGGCTACATTCGGAATAGACCGGCTGAGGATATTATACAGAAACAAATACGGCTTTAAAGCGCCGCTGTTCTATCTGTGCGTTTATCCCTTAGAAGCGGTGTGGGCGGTCTGTTCGCTGGCGACTACCATACAAAGGCTTAATTCGGAATACGACTGGTGGTTCGCGGGGTTGGCAGAGTGGTATGACAGGATTTTTGTTCCGGCGCAGGCGGCGGGGCTTATAGCGGGCGCGCTGCTGTGGCTGGGTATTTCAACAATTATAGAATACAGAAAGGCAAAGAATAATGAACCCTAAAATTGAACAGCTTATACAAAATATTGAAAAGGTGATAATCGGCAAGCGCGACGTCGTGGAGAAGATCGTCTGCGCTATGCTCGCGGAGGGGCATGTGCTTATCGAGGACGTGCCCGGGGTGGGCAAAACTCTGCTGGCGGAGACCCTTGCCAAGTCGGTCTCGGGCAGCTTCGGGCGTATTCAGTTTACCCCCGACCTTATGCCGTCGGACGTTATCGGCTACACCATGATAGACCCCGCGACGGGCGCGGAGACCTACCGCGAGGGCGGCGCTATGTGCAACTTTCTGCTGGCGGACGAGATAAACCGTACCTCTCCGAAGGTGCAGTCCGCGCTGCTGGAGGCTATGGAGGAGCTTCAGATCTCCGTTGACGGAGTTACCCATAAGCTCCCCGTGCCATTTATGACGCTTGCAACGCAGAATCCTATTGAAACATACGGTACCTATCATCTGCCCGAGGCGCAGCTCGACCGCTTTTTAATGCGGCTTTCGGTGGGTTATCCCGACCGCGCCGCGGAGCTGCTTATGCTGGACAGAATGCCACACAGGATCGAGGTGCAGGCGGTAATGAGCCTTGAGGAGGTCTTGCAGCTCCGCGAGGCGGCAAGCCGTGTGACGGTCTCTGAGGCGGTACGGGCGTATATCCTTATGCTGGTGGGAGCTACTCGAAACGCCAAGGACGTAAAGCTGGGGGCAAGCCCGCGGGCTTCTATCGCTATGTTCAAGGCGGCGCAGGCTATGGCGCTGATGAATAACCGCGCATTTGCAACTCCCGACGACGTTAAGGCGGTTGCCGTTCCCGTGCTGGCGCACCGCGTTATTCTCGCGGCGGGTCAGAGCGAGTATAAGACGAGCGAGGAGATAATCGAAAAGCTGCTCGCGGAAACCGCTATCCCCGTTTAAAAAAATATGCTAAAGTTTTCATGAAAGCTGCCGATATAATATATAAGGTATGCCCGATCATACCCTGTAAGGTCGGTCTGCGGCAAAAAGAGGGAGAAGCATTATGAACTATATTCAAAGCAATTACTACGCGAAAATACTCAAGAAAAACGAATACACCTATCTTAAGCGCGAGTAGCCGACAAATATTTTTGAGGCTATGCTGGCGCATGAAAAGGGTATTGTCAGGGTCTCGAAGATGAGGAGCACGCACACCGAAAGCGTTGAGATGCATGCCGACATATTTGAGATATCCCCCGAGACGGAAATGCGTATGCGCAACGAATATATCGAAGCGTCTTTGGAAAACGGCGAGCCTATGACAGGAGTAAGCTATGATGATTTTGTCCAATATTACAGAGATAAAAACGGGTTCTGTATGGACGATGATTATATGCACAGGCTTTATTCGCAGACACAAAAGGGTTGGAAAGCGTCCTGCGCAGAACACGAATGGAAAACCAACCCCAATTTCATAATGACATATCCGATGTTCGACTCTCCCGAGCTTACAGAGGACAGAGAAGCCGCATTTGAGAAGTTCAAGAACGGTGAGGAACTCACCAAACTTGAAAATGATCTTCTCTCGACTTTCCCGGACGTACAAGAGGGCGGCGAGCGTGTAAATGCTGTTATACAGGAACGCGCTAATGCAGCTTTTAAACAACAGCTGCTTGATAAAATGGCAAGCTCGGGTGTGGAGCTTTCTCCGGATGACGAGATCACGTTCACAGTATGGGGATATGATCTGATCGACGTAAAGGGCACGGTCGATGATGAGAAGTTGGCAGCAATCAAAGACGCGATGAAGAGCAGCGCATACTCCTTGAATAATATATATGGCGCTAAATACAATCGTGAAACAATGTCTAAAGATACTCGTTTTCAATTGGATCAATTTATGAAGGCTCAGCATTATATAGATCTTGCTGGTGGAGGTTCGCTGCTTGAACTTTCAAAAGATCAGAACGGAGATTATCACGGTATTCCCGAAGAGTTAGGAGAATTCCTCAAAGAGAACAAGCACTATCGCGGTGATGATATGGCGCGTTTGCATGCAATATGGGTCGAACACGCTTTTGACGCGGCAATCGCGGCAGTAGAAGCGGGGCGTTACGATCAGTTCAAATCAATGATCGGAACGGTCACGTTTAAGAACGGGGAGTTTTTTTGATTTTGTTGATATAAAACTGCAATGAGAAAGCAGTCATAACAAAACACCTGCCGTTGTCCGAACCATGAAAGTTCGGACAACGGCAGGTATTCATAGAGATCAGCCGTTTGTCTTAAAATATTCCTCCGCCCGAAGCACTGTATTCCGAATTTGATCGTCGTACCATAGGTTTATGTAGCCGTCCCGCGGAAGGTCTTTGTAGGTCGATTCCATCATTTCGCGAACGCTCTTCGCGTATTCATACATGCTGCCGCGGTATTGTTCGCCGTTGATCCCCCGCGATCGCACAGCTTCACGGGTGCTACGGCTGCGCCTGTCCTTGATGGAGCAAATCGCGTCACGCGTTTTGTCAAGCGTTTTGAGAAGCTCCTGCATATCGTCGGACAGTTTGACAGCGTTGTCGTATTTTTCAATGGCATCCGCTGCAATATCGTGATCACCGTCGTTTGCGGTCGTGGAAATATCGCGCAGCTTATCGACCGTGTCTCTCATTTCGGAAAGCGCCGCCGCTCTTTCGGAAACGCTGATGTTCGCTTTGATAACGCCGATATTTTCGAGAAGCTGCGCGTTCATTTCGTCGAAATCGGGCAGATCCTCACCGAATTCCTCAACGTAAGCGTTTTGAATAAATCGAGTCATTTCGGTGTTTCTCTCCAGCACCGCCGCGGCGTCGGAAATTTTCGCGGGCTGCTCAAAATATCCCTTAAAATTTGCATATTGATCCATTCGATGCGCGCTTGAAACAACGCCGTTTTCCAAGTCGGTCACATCGGGTCCCATCTTGCTGAGCATCGCGTTCGAGAGCGCGGAGCGCCCTTGGTCGGTGCTGCCCATAATTTTTTTCTCGACCGACCAACTGTAATTATATTCCTTGCCAAGCGCAACAAATTCAATGCAGAGCCGCATATACAGATCTTTCATATCAGCGGAAATAACCGCCTCGAGCTTGCGTATAAAGAACAGCGACGTGACGGAGTCAATAACGCCGCGCACAAGCTTCAAAACGCCCTCGCCAAGCATTCCCGCGAAGCGCACCGCCGCCTGCGCCACCGTCAGCGCCGCTTCCGCGATGGCGATCGCGGCGTATACTGCGCCCTTTGCTATCTCCAATCCCGCGATCTCACAGCCGATAATGGGCGCGCAGAAAATCTTTTTCCACCAGCTCATACGGCTTAGCCTGTTCCTGCAATCGTTGATCTTCTCGTTCAAAACGTCGATCTCGCCGTACAACTTCCGTGCCTTGGCCTTTGCGTCCTCAAGTGAGCGATCGGCGTTTTTGATTTTTTCTCTGCACACCTCAATGGCATGCGTCAGACGGTTTTTCACCGCCGTCAGCGCTTCCTCGAGCTTGTACGTATCAAACGAGACCGCGATCGAAAAGCTCGCGCTTTTGAAGCTTTGGTAATTCGCGGAGATCGAGATTTTCGTCGTCATACCGCAAAGCGTGCTTTCCGCATTGAAAACAACCAGGCCTTTCTGATAAAACAACCGCGCTTGACATTTAAACAAGCCCGCGATTGAGATCATTCCGTCAAAATAAAAAGAGGTTTCGTTAGCCGAGGTCTGAAAAAAGAATGCCACGCCCTTTGACGAAATGTCGAGAAACTGCTTTAAAACACTGTTTTCGGGTAAAGGGATCGGATCATCCTCTTCAAGCTCGGACGAGGAAATTTTTATAATTCCCAGATCGATCTCCGATAACATTCCGAACGCGAGCGCACCCTCATTCGGCCGAAACGAAAACAGTACCTTAAGCGAGATAATTTCAAAAACGCGTATCTCGGCGCAAAAGAAAATTCCCGCGCTGACTACCATGCCGTTCGCCAGCTCAAACGGCTCCGCGACGTTGGAGTAATAAAACTGCGGGCGCAGCGATAAATTCCCGCGGTCGTCGACGTAATAATGCCGCATACGAAATTTGTCCGTGAGATAATAGCCGTCGCCTTGCGGATCCTTTTTTATCGCAACGTGATCATCGTGAAGCAGCAATTGCTCCGACTTGATATTGTCGTTGAAAAAGCTCACGATCTGCGAAGCGGCGCCGTTTTTAAACCAATCGGTCTGAAACTGTTTCGCGAAATTTATTTTAAAATAATCGATACAAAGAATATTGTCAAGCGCGTTAAGACCGGAAATATACAGCCCTGCAATGTTTTCGACGAGCGACGAGATCGTGAGTTTGCCGGTCGCGAGGCTGATCAGCCGCACGTTCAAAACGCCGTTGTAAGCGAGCTGCACCGCACCGAACAAAAACAGCCGCCGCAATTGCATTTCGCCCAGCAAGCCGAACGTCGGTCCTTTGTCGTAACCGATCGTGAGTACCGCGTCGCCGAGGTAGAAATTGCCGACGAGATTCACGAATTCCTTCGATACGACTGCCGCGGAGAGCATTACGCGTTCGGGTGACAGATCGCAGTCCAGCGCGAATTTAGTTTCCGGGATCGCGCTTAAAGTAAGCGTTCCCGAGACCTCGAAATAAATGCCTGTTTTGCCCTTAGCGAATTTCAGGATCATATCTTCAACGCTCAAAATATCGTTGGATAGGCGCGGCAGCGACAGCGCGAAATACGCCGCGTCGTTCTTATCCTTTCCCGCGAAAAACGCAAGACTTTTTATCCCGAGCAGCTCGCCCAAAAACTTGTCCAAAACGCCGCCGCGCGTTTCGGAAAATTCGTAATTTGAATAAAGGCAAAAATCACCGTTAAATAATTTGTCGGGCGGCGATATCGTTTCTTTTTTGTCAAACGGCTTTAGCAGTCTGCCGATGTCGACAGGCTGCTGTCCGTTAAAAACGTAAAAATAAAAATCGTCTATGCCGATGAGACCCTTTGCGGTCTTTATCAGGTCGGTTATGATCCCGTTACTTTCGCCCTTGAAGTTGTTTTCCGAAATTATGCACAGGAAACCGCTTCCGGTCGATTTGCCGCTCTCGTTTTTTAAAGAGATCGCGGTGAATCTCAGATCATCGGTATCGACCGTGAAAAGCGAGTGATCGTAGCCGAAGCTAAAGCTCACGTCGGCGTTTACTCGCGATAAAAAATCGGGCATAACGCCGCGCAATTTTTCCGACAGGCCGCCGTCGATCCGCGATATTAAACAGTTAGCATCGCCGCCGTCTATGCTCAATCGACCTTGAAAACAGTTCTCGCCGTGCTGACGGCTGTACGCGGCGGCTGCGTCGTAGCCGAGCAAGGTTCCGCGCACGCCGACACTCAACGAAAAATTTTTCTCGCTCAAATGACCACGTCCTTAAAGGGATTCCGGAGTTGTCAGCGACATTTTATCAAGCACGCTCTGACGCTTCGTGTTCCAGATGTTAAAGCTCAGGGATTTGACGTTGAACACGGTGATCTCCTTTGGAATAAGTCCATCTGCGATGATCTGAAGCGACAGTGCATATTCGGTGGTTTTCGTATCTGCTTGCGAATCAATGTTCAGGAAAAGCATTTTCAGGCAGAATTTTATTGAGGTCCAATCGATTTCAGCGACAGCGTCATAATTTTCTTCGGTCTCGATCTTATTTTTAACATCGTCCTCGGAAAGCGAACCCGCGCCCGCTAATTTATTAAACTGCTCGATCATATCGCTCAAGGAGATCTCCGCCTTGTTGTCGACGTTCATCGGCGCTACGAAGATCTGATAGCCGCCGGGCTTTTTCGTGTAATAAGCGCTGAGGTCCACGTCCATAAACGTGAATTCCAATCCTACGGACAGCTGTGGTTTTTCGGTCGTCTGAAAGCTCTGCATTTTGAGTTCCTCCTTCAATATCGCGTTGTGAATTCTATTCAACGGAATGAATCCCGTTAAAGTTACCTATGGCAACACCGCACAATCTCTGTGCGGTATTGCCCTATAATTATTATAGTATATTTTTATATGCTTTTCAATGCCCGCTGCGCAAGATGTCGAAATCCTGCGCAACGTGTATTTTTATTGTATAAATCCACAAAAAAAGAGCGCTTATTTTGTAAAAATAATCACGCTCTTGTTCCTGTTCTCCTGTGGATCAGTATTTTTATCCGATCTCCGGTGAATGGCTCTAAATACGATTTGCACTTCCCCATTCGCACATAGCGTCCAGGATCGGTATAAGCGATCTTCCTCTTTCCGTAAGGCTGTACTCCACCTTCGGAGGTATCTGAGGGT
>CAZKJC010000098.1:8371-9239 GCA_964552995.1 uncultured Ruminococcus sp. | reverse complement strand
GGTTAGACCCTCCGAGACGGAACACCGCCTCGGATTTTTATATAAAGATATGCTATTTTAAAATCCCCAAAGCAAAATTTACCTCTTGACATGTTCACTTAAATGTGATATAATGAACAAAGAGAAAGTTCATATATCGCGCAAATTATGAACAAAAAGAGGGGCTCAAGATGGATAAAAAGTATCTGTGCATTGATTTAAAGAGCTTTTACGCTTCTGTGGAGTGTGTTAAGCGAGGGCTTGACCCATTTAAAAGCTTTCTGGTGGTTGCCGACCCTTCGCGCGGCTCGGGAGCTATATGCCTTGCCGCCTCCCCCGCGATAAAGGCTATGGGAGTACCCAACCGCTGTCGGCTGTTTGAGATCCCCGCAGGGCTGAAATACATTATCGCCAAGCCCCGAATGAAGCTCTACATGGAAATATCCGCGGATATTTATGACATATATCTAAGATATGTTGACAGCGAGGATATCCATATTTATTCGATAGACGAGTGCTTTATAGACGTCACGCCCTATCTTAAAGCCTACCGTAAGACCGCAAAAGAAATGGCGGTAATGCTGATAGACGCGGTCTATCGGGAGACCGGCATATGCGCCGCGGCGGGTGTGGGAACAAATCTTTTTCTTGCCAAGGTAGCATTGGATATCACCGCGAAGCACTCCCCCGACCACATAGGCTGTCTGGACAAAGAGGAGTTCCGCCGCACGATATGGCACCACACTCCCCTTACCGATATATGGAACATCGGGCGCGGAACGGCAAAGCGGCTTAAGCTGATGGGCGCGGTCGATCTCTGCGACGTGGCTCATATGGACGAGAAGCAGCTTTTCAGGGAGTTCGGCGTAAACGCCCGCTATCTTATCGA
>CAZKJC010000098.1:5982-8361 GCA_964552995.1 uncultured Ruminococcus sp. | reverse complement strand
CGCCAACGGGATCGAACCCTGCACGATAGCCGATATACACAGCTATAAAAGCAAATCCCGCTCGCTGTCCTCAAGCCAGATATTGTTTGAAAACTATGCCTATGAGGACGCGCTTACGGTAATGAAGGAGATGGTGGACGCACTGGTGACGGAGATGTCGGAAGCGGGTCTTTGCGCCGGTTCGCTCTCATTGGGGATAGGCTATGCGGACGACAATATACCCTCAACCGGCGGTACAAAAAAGCTGAACAGCCCCGCAAGCTCTCTGTCGGCGATAATGCCGGTATTTGAGGATATCTATTCGGATTCCTACAACGCTGCCTGCGGCGCTCAATATGGCGGCGGGAAAAGCTTCGACCGCAGCGCTCTTCCGCTTATACGCCGGCTGTCCGTAGGTCTGGGGGAGCTTGAAGCGGCAGGAGCCGTTCAGCAGACCCTGTTCGGCGATCACGATAAGGAGATCAGGGAGCAAAATCTGCGCCGCTCTATCAGCCTTATACGGGAGCGCTATGGTAAAAACGCTCTGATAAAGGGAATAAGCCTTACCGAAAAAGCGACCGCCAGGGAGCGCAACGCGCTTATCGGCGGTCATAACGCGGAATGAATGCGGGAACGCAAAAGTCCGCCGTTATGCACGGCGGACAACTAAAGCTCCGAATTACTTCTTTTTTGACTTTGAGGTCTTGGAAGCGGGCTTCGCGGCGGTCTTACCCGCAGGCTTCGCCGCTGCCTTAGCGGCAGGAGCAGCCTTAGGCTTATCCGCCTCCTTGGCTTTCTTATCGGGAACGAGCACCTCAAGCGCCTTAAACTTAGCGACATCTCCGCCGCTTACCTTTACATAGCCATCTGCGAGAGCCTCGTCAAAGGACATTTCACCGCCGAACAGCTTATCTATCGTTTCCGCGGAAGCCTCAACAGCACAGTTGTTGTCGTTATAAGCGTAAGGCTCTACAAGTATTTTGCCCTCTCTTACCGCAACATACATATCCTCGGGATTTTCGGACAGCAGTGATACCGATACAGCCACAAGATCCTCAAACTTCTTGGCTTTTGCGGCACTGCCCTTAAGGTAACCCTTAACCTTTGCGGAAAGCTCAACATTATTCATAATTATCCTCCTAAACTGACAAAGAGAGAATGAGAACTTCTCTGTCAAAAAAGTTTTTTATGCAAATCTTAGCACCGCCCGAACCTTGTTCGATCGGTCTGCCGAGAAAGCCCCGTTCTCGCGGCGGCATACAAAATTTACCGCTGTGTTTATTATACCATAATTAACATAGCTTTTTCAATAGTCAATATCTATAAAATTATATAAAAATAAAAGTGTTTTTCAGAAAAAAAGCTATATTCGCCGAGGCTTGTCCGAAAATTCGCGCCGATCCCCCAAAATGCGGGCACCCCGCCTTACAACCGAGGGAGCATTCCTCGGGAAGCCGATTTGGGCATCTCCAGCTTGCGTTCGGGCATCTGGAGCTCCAGACGTACCCTGTCGCGGTGCTCCGGCTTTACCATATAGTATACATAGCTTTCCACAACGTTCGCGGGGTGAAGCACTCTCCCCTCGATCTTAAAGTTGCAGAAGCCCATATCCAGATACTTTGTATAGATATCCTCGCGCTTGACAAAGGTGCAGTAATCCTGTATCTGATAGAAATTATAGCCCGTATTGGGGCAGTTGAATTCAAAAGCCTTCTGCATGGGGCTGTTATCGAACTTAGCGGAGGAGACCGCCTGGCGGCAGCTCTCGCGCTGCGCCTCGCCGAGAGCGACATAGTGCTCTCCCCTGCGCTTGCAGTGAGGCATACAGTAGGGACATACAAGTATCTCACAGTGTTCACGAAGCTCACGGGGTATCTTCTCCAGCTTTTCAAAGTCGTTGTTCCAGTTATAATCAAGAACGACCAGCTTGTAGCCCTTTTCAAACTCTCTCATCAGCGCGTCGTAATCCTCGATCTGCTTTACGGTCGAGGATATCAGAGGGTACTTCGGGTATTTCTCGCGGATATACTCCTCCAGAAAGGGAACGTTGACGATGATCTCATTCAGCCCGTTCTCCGCCAGCTTGGTGATACGATTGCAGAAAGGGTCTTTAAGGTCCTTTTCCGTCAGCGTGGGATTGGTAAACGTATAACGTATGGGAACGTTCCTTTCGTTAAACGCCTTTATCACCGCCTGTATAAAATCATAGGACACGCTTCCGCCGAGCGCTCGCCCGCCGTTCCAGAGTCCGGGAGGAAAGCAGCCGAAGCAGGAGGCTATCTCCACACCGTCATAAAAATACTCGGGATGCTCCTTGATCTTATCTATTAAAGACAAATTAAGGTCGGTATGCTTAAAAAAATCCGGGATATGAAACTTTGCGTTCATCACTTTTCTCCT
>CAZKJC010000098.1:0-5972 GCA_964552995.1 uncultured Ruminococcus sp. | reverse complement strand
GCAGGCTCTCGCAAAAAATTTCCTGCGTGAGTTCGCGTTGATCTTTGCGGGCGCTGCTTTCCTGCGTGAGTTCGCGTTGATCTTGGCGTGCGTTGCTTGCGGCGTGAGTTTTGCGTTGATCTTTGCTGACATTGCTTTGCGGCACAATGCTGCCGCAGCAAAACTTAGCAGAGTATGGTCGGACAAAACCCTAAAATTATTTATGCCCGAACCTACATTATATAGATTATACCACAAAATATGGTACTTGTCAAGGCAAAAGGAGGTAATTTTATGTACAGCGAAAGAGCCAAACAATTTATGTCCTTCGCGGCGCTGAGGGGCTACGAGGACATGGTAAAGCGTCGGGCGCACACCATAGAGCGCCGCAGGGAGCTTTCCGAGGACGAAGCGGAAATATTGTCACGAAAAATGAACCGTGTAACATCGGGCAAGACGGTAAAGGTAAGATACTATAATATAGACGGCTATACCGAGCTTGAAGGCATGGTCGCGGGTCTTGACATATATTCAAGAATGCTGACGATAGTCAAGACAAAAATCCCGCTTGATGATATCATTGATATAAGCGGAGATGGCGTCGATGATATACCCGATGATTAGACTGCCCGAAAAATGCCTCGGCATTCACACAAAATAATGTTGCAATTTTGCGCGGATTGTGATAAAATTATATAAAGCTTACGTAGCAAAGCAACGCAAGCCAAGTGCGGCGCAAAGCCCACGCAGGAAATTTTGTGCGAGAGGTTGAGTGACGCGGAGTGTTACTCGACCGGGTCGCAAAAAATTTCTTTTAGATCAGGAGTGTGAAAATGTATCGGATATTTATTGTTGAGGACGATCCCGGGATAGCGGGCGCGGTAGAGCGCAAGCTTAAAGATTGGGGATTTGACGTAAAATGCGCGGAGGACTTCCGCAGGGTGAGCGCGGAATTTGAGGAATACGACCCGCAGCTGGTTCTGCTTGACATCACTCTTCCCTTTTTCAACGGATTTTACTGGTGCAACGAGATACGGAGCAAAAGCAAGGTGCCGATAGTTTTTCTGTCCTCCGCCGCCGATAATATGAATATCGTAATGGCAATGAACATGGGCGGTGACGATTTTATAGCCAAGCCCTTTGATCTCAGCGTGCTTACCGCAAAGGTACAGGCGCTGCTGCGCAGAAGCTACGACCTGTCGGTGGAAGCGGACAAAATAGGGATATTTGAACATCGCGGAGCGCTGCTGAACACCCTGGACGCGTCGCTGTCCTACAACGGGGAGAAGATCGAGCTTACCAAAAACGAATACCGCATTCTGGAAACGCTGCTTGAAAACAAAGGCAAGGTGGTAAGCCGCGAGCTGCTTATGAACAGGCTGTGGGAGACCGACAGCTACGTCGACGAGAACACGCTTTCCGTAAATGTGGCTCGTCTGCGCAAAAAGCTGGACGCGGCGGGGCTGGACAGCTTTATCGCGACAAAGGTCGGCATGGGATATATTATCAGTTGACAGTTGATAGTGGAGAGTTAACAGTTGACAGTTGGTGGGGTATGATTATCGGGAGATGTGTATGTTAAATTATTTATATTCGCGGTGCAGAACTATCGTGGCGCTGGCGGTGATAACCGTAATATTTCTGTGGGTATTCGCGCTGTACAACGTGCCCGCGGACGCGGTGGGATACGGGGCGATGATAGCCGCGGCGGTCGGGCTGGCGGCGGCGATAGTGGATTTCGCGGGATACCGCAGACGGCATAAGCGAATGCGCGGGCTGCCCGACGAGATCACGATAACGCTTGAAAATCTGCCAAAGGCGCGTGACCGCGTCGAAAAAGACTATGAGCAGATTATAATAAAGCTGTTCGAGGACAGGCGGGAGCTTGAAAACGCCATGCTCCGCAAGGAATCCGACATGACGGAGTACTACACCATGTGGGTACATCAGATCAAAACGCCGATAGCCGCCATGCGGCTGCTTTTGCAGGGCATGGACACGGCGGAGGGGCGCGAGCTTTCCGAGGAGCTTCAGCGGATAGAGCAGTATGTCGAGATGGTCCTGTGCTACCTCAGGCTGGACAGCGACAGCACCGACTATCTTATTCGCCGCTGCGACCTTGACGAGATAGTGCGGCAGGCGGTGCGGAAATACTCCGCGCAGTTTATCCGCAAAAAAATAAGGCTGGATTATGAACCGCTTGAGTACTCGGTGCTGACGGACGAAAAGTGGCTGCTGTTCGTTATTGAGCAGGTGATATCAAATTCTCTTAAATACACGCGCTCGGGAACGGTACGGATATACCTTGACGGCGAGGACCTGTGCATAAGGGATACGGGCATAGGCATTGCGCAGGAGGATCTGCCGCGCGTATTTGAGAAAGGCTACACGGGCTGCAACGGGCGTACCGACAAAAAGGCGAGCGGTATCGGGCTTTATCTCTGCCGCCGTATTTGCGCCGCTTTGGGGCATGATATAATCGCGCGCTCCGACGAAACGGGCACGGAAATTCGGATAGGTTTACAGCGTGAAAAGATCGACACCCGCGATTAAATTTGCGGGTGTTTTGGCGTTACAGCCTATTGACTTTTTTCGGAGCTTGTGATATAATTTACTTCCAAAGTTTAACGGCACGGCAAATAAGGAGGAAGTATATGAAAGATTACAGTGAACAGCATAAGAAAGCATGGGAATATAATGCCTATGAGTTCTGGGTAAGAACATCGGGAGAGCCGTCAAAAAGGGCTGAACAGGATATTGCCGACCCGATAGGAAAGTTAAAGAAATACGCCGCATACTTTGATACATACAATGGCGTTAAGGTGGCTAATATATGCGGCTCATGCGGAAAAAAGGCAATTCCTCTGGCTTTGTTGGGCGCGCAGGTAACCATTTTTGACATTTCGGAGGACAACAAGAGATATGCCCTTGAGGTCGCGGAAGCCGCGAATACGGAGATCGATTTTGAGGTATGCGACATCTTGGAAATTGACTTAGGAAAATACGGGAATTATTTTGATGTGGTGTTTATGGAGGGCGGTATTTTGCATTATTTTCACGATATTGATGAATTTATGGGCATAATGTATTCTCTGCTGAAAAAAGGTGGAAAAATGATATGCAGCGATTTTCACCCATTCAGAAAAATCTCGGATATATTAAATTTGGAGCAGCCGTCTGTGGGGTACTTTTCAACCGATATCGTTGAGGGTGAAATGGCGCATGCCCGATTTTTTGAAGAGGATATTCGCAGGCAAATGCCTAAGTGCAGTTACAGGAAATATACGATCAGCGAGATAATAAACTCTATTATAAATAGTGGATTCAGTTTGAAAAAATTCGATGAGCATCCGGCATGGACAAACGACAAATTACCCGGGGAGTTTACCGCCATAGCGATAAAATAGCCCTATCTACGACACCCGCGATTAAATTTGCGGGTGTTTTTTAATCGTATAAATGATAATTTAGAGCAGTAGGCTCAGGCGATTTTCAAGTCTTGGTTTGTTGATTTTGAGCCGTTTGGCGGTGCTATGCCAGGGGAATCTATATAGTATTTTACCCATAAAGCGATTCGACTGCCTGTCGGAAAGGCGCAACATCGTTGTAATGGCTGATGAAGCGCACAGAGGACAATACGAGAATGACGAGCTAATTGCGATTACAAAAGAATTGACGGAAACCCTGCGCAGAAATAAAACTATTGCGGTATTGCAGTCCTCGTTATCTCAGTTATAACACTTATTTGTCTTGAATTCGATGTGAAGTTATTTCAAAAACCATGCAGAATTAAAAAAAATCCGAACCGCCTAACAAGCGGTTCGGATCAAATATTTAAAAAAACGTTTTCAAAATGTTTTCACATCGGCACAACAAACACTGTAAAGCCGCTCTATAAAGGGAATTGCGCGCATCATGTTCTTATTCCCACTCGAAAAACACAAAATTTCTCCTGTTGACAAATGGCTTAACAAAGCCGTTTGTTTTGATGTAAATTATCTTAATTATACCGAAAATCCGGCGTTTTTGGAGTTTTCATTTTCAAAATGTTTTCACGGAGTGTAGAAATAGCAGCTTAATTCTAGTACTTTGTAAACCCTAAATCTTCACAACGGGATAAAGATGTTTAAGTTTAATTCTGGCATCGAAAGAAGAGAAATGCCAATCAACACCTTTCTGACGCTTATTTCTTGAACAGACCCACGAGGAAAGCAAACCGCGAAGAGTAGGCAGATTGGGAATTCTATTGTTTGAAACGCATTGGCGACCGAGAGCAGAAAGTTCGATCTCTGCAATATCCAGCCAGCTTCCATGTTTGGGAGTATAGTGGATCTCAAGACGTTCGGCAAGCATTCTTGCATATTCGGGCGGAAAAGTCGCATAAAGCGAAGCAATATTATGAGTATTGAGATCATCCATTACAAGAACAACCTTTTTAGCTTTAGGATATTGTTCGGTCAACAGCCAATCGATTTGTTTTGCCCAATCCTGACGGGTTCTGTGTTCTTGCGCATCGGCATATCGCCACCCCGCCAAAGGTTCGGTAAATAAGAAAATACACGCGGTACCATTGCGAATATATTCATAGTCCTCATATTGAGCGCCGCTCTTTTTGGAACGAAATCCTTTTCGGGAATCGGCAAAAAACTGTATCGGTTTTTCGTCCATACAAACAAATCATATAAATATGTTATAATTCCTATCGTAGCATTGGCGGCCGGAGAGGAAGGTGCCAATGAAAGAAAGAAAACTACGAGTCTATAAATCTACCCGCAACTACGATCAGCCCAGCATTGTTCTGCAGGGTGCGTGGCTTTGAATTCTTTCGAAGTTGTAATAAAAAATGAACTCCTCAGTAAGCTGTGCGGCTTGCTCGGGAGTTTTCGGTTTTTCAAGGTATATGCACTCGGTCTTAAAAATGCTGAAGAAATTCTCCGCACAAGCGTTATCGCCCGGTGTCGCAGGCGCTGACATTGATGGGGTAATTCCGTTTTTGTCCAATATCTCCTTATGATCAAAGGAACGGTACTGACCGCCGCCGTCGCTGTGCAGAATTATTTGTCCTCTTGGCTTTTCGATGTCGAGAGCCGACTTTATCGTTTGACCAACCAGATCGTAATTCTGTCTCTTGGAAAGCTTGTAGGAGATTATGAAATTGTCGAAAAGGTCTCTGATCGCCGATAAATACAGAGTTCCGTGTTCCGTTATTATATATGAGATGTCTGTGACCCATTTCTGATTGGGGCGGCTTGCGTAAAAGTCGCGGTTAAGAACATTTGCGTACTTCAGGTTACCGTTTGGTACATATTTATATAATCTTCGACGGCGAATGACAGATAAAAGGCTGTACCTTCGCATGAGCTTCAGCACCTTCTTGTGATTGACGGTCAGTCCTTTTTCGCTTTTCAGCCATGATGTTACACGCCGATAGCCGTATCTGCGCTTGTGCTTTGCCTGACATTCCTCAATCATTTTTAAGAGTCGAGTGTCCTTGGGGCTTGTTTCGGGACGACGCAGCCAGCTGTAATATCCACTTCGTGAAACATTATAAAAACTGCACATCGCGCTTACGTCGTATTTTTCGCTGAACTTCTTTATTACACTAAAGATTACCCTTTTATCAGCCTTCTTTCCTTCTCTAACAGAAAATTTCGCAGCAGATCAACCTCCATTTCCAGTTGATTTATGCGCTGCTCCATTGTCTGCTCGGGTGTCTTTTCCCGAGTTTTGTACTTCTTTTCGATTTTTATCAGCTCGGACTCCGAAAATGCTACATCATCCTTCAAAACCTGCTGACTGATGTCGTGCTCCTTCTTGTATCGGTTAATCCAGACCTTTACCGTGCCAAGCGGGATCCCTGTCTCGGCGCAGATTTTCTCCGCCGATTTTTTCTCAATAAAGTGCATATTGAGAACTTTTTCTCTTTCATCTATCGGTCGCATACCAATTTCCTCCTTTTTCCTTAGTATGCGACGCTTAGTTTCGTTTTATTC
>CAZKJC010000097.1:0-9324 GCA_964552995.1 uncultured Ruminococcus sp. | reverse complement strand
TTCCGTTCGCTGCGCTCACTTCACGCGATTGCGGGAACCGGTCATCGTTTGCCGTTAAGGCAAACTCGACCTTTTTGAAATTCCGATGCGGTGGGATCTTGCGGATCGTTTTTGAATGCCCTTTAATGCGTGGGCTTTATGCTGATTTTTTGTTTTAAAAAATAGTTTGTATCAGCTTTGACGAGCTTTCGCCCGAATAAACCCACTTATCAATATGCCCCGAATCTACAAAATAATGAAGCTCGCTGTCGATACAAGCCGAATCAAAGGCATTAACAATAATAAGCTTGATCTTCATTTTATCGGGAATTATCGCTTTGATATACACGCTGGCGCGTCCGTTTATGTATACGTCGCCGCGCGGCTCGGCAAGCCCCGCCAGATTGGGCGCAAGCTCCACAAAAACGCCGTACTCCTCTATCGAACGGACGATCCCCGTTACGGTCTCCCCCGCTTCAAACATATCGGCGTTCTGCTGCCACGTTCCGAGGAGCTCCTTGTGACTAAGGCATATCCTGTCGTTTTCCAGAGACTTAACCACCGCCTTGATATTCTGTCCGACATAAAAGCGGTCGGAGGGGTGTGATATCCTCGACACCGAAATAAGATCGATCGGTATAAGCGACGGTATTCCGCAGCCTATATCCACAAAGCAGCCGAACTGCTCAAGGTGTGTTACCCTGGCGTTGATAATATCGCCCGGAATAAGGCGCGACAAATAATTCAGCCTGCATTCCTCCTGCGCGCGGCGGCGTGAAAGCAGCGCGAAAAGCTCATCGTTTTCACCGCGCGTGAATCCCGTAACAACAAAGCAGACCGGCTTGTTTACGCGGGAGATCAGCGCTATATCCTTAGTCGTTCCCTCGGCGATCCCGACCGCGCCCTCCTCGCGGGGAATATACCCCCTCATACACCCCAGCTCCACGATAAGATTGTGCCTGCTGTCACATACCGCGCAGCGCGCCTCAAGTATGGTACCTTTCTCCATACACTCCTTAAGCGCTGCGGGAGAGCTTATGCGGCTTTGGTTTTCAGCCGTACCTATAAGATACCCCTCGGGCAAATACTCTGTCATTTTGTACCTCCAAGCATTTGATGATTTTTTACAATCATATGTGAGGACACGGTGTTTTATGCTTGACAGGATTAAGGCGCAGTCTGTATAAAAAGTATAGCAACATAGAGCCCACATATCAGAATTTCAAAAAGTGCGGTACTTGCCGAATGGCAAATACCGCACGGTTTCGCCGGCGTTGCAGAGCAAATGAGCGCAGTTTTTGCGCAAAAATCGCATTATTGCTTATGACATTTTGTTGAGCCTTGCGCAAAACTCCGCGAGTTAGCGGAGCAGCGGTGGCGAAATTTTGATATTCCCATTTAAATCATTTGCTTCTCGTCAACACTTTAAGACTAAAAATTATGCTGTTTCAGCATTTTTTAGAAAAAAACAAAAAAAATGTTGAAAATATAGTTGAAAAATAATTTTGTTTATGTTATAATAATCGCAGAGCGATAATATTATAAATATTTTCGTGAGTTTCCCAAGGCTTTTCCTGCTCATCGGGCAGAGAATTACGTTTACGAAAGGATCATTGAATTATGGCTAGGAAATCCAACAAGACGGTTGAACCGAAAACCGAAGCGGCAAGGACCGCAATAACCGCGCCCGCTGCAAAGGAAGACGTCAAGGCTGCGGTCAAAATTGAAGCTGCACCCGCAAAAGAGGTTCCGGCTAAAGATGAGGTCAAGGCAGCTCCCGCTGAGAAAAAGTCCGCCGCAAGAAAAACCGCGGCTGCAAAAAAGCCCGCGGCTAAGAGAACCGCAGATAAGCCCGCGGCAAAAAAGACAACCGCTAAATCCGCGGCTTCCGCAAAAGCTGCAAAGCCCGAGGCAAAGGCAGCGGCAAAATCCGCGGCAGTTAAGCCCGAGCCTGCAAAGAAAGGCGGCAGAAAGCCCAAGGAGCTTACTGTTGAAGATATCTGCACCAAGATCAAAAAGAAGGCTGTCAAGGCGAAGTACGCTAAGATCGGCGGAACTATCGCGGCTGAATTCAAAATTTACGGTTGGGAAAACAATGATGAAAATCACAAGTTCATCTATATTGAGGTCAAGGACGGCAAGCTGACCGTCGCTCCCTATTCATATGACGACTGCACATTGAAGGCGGATATCCCGCTTGCTGATATCGCAGCTTTTGCGGACGGCAAGCTCGCGCTTATGGACGCGAAGATATACGCAGCAGGCAATTTCGGCGACGCATTGAAGATAGCTTCTATATTTGAATAATAACCTAAAGCCGCGCGGACAGTATACCGCGCGGTTTCTGTCTATACGAAAAAATCACGGTATGAGATGACCCCATTTTGATGAAAAATGGGGTTGATTTTTTGTCGGTTTACTGATATAATATTGTTATAGATTTTTAAAAATCTCTACAAATTTCACTTTACATTTAAGAAAGGTACACCATGAAAAAAATTATACCGATCCTTATTACACTTCTGCTATGCTCCTGCACAAGCACTGTCAGAGAAGCTCCCGCACAAACCGAGCAAGCCGATCTCTCATCATCTGAATACGAAACCGTAAGTGAGTCGGATATCGAAACTACCGCGCCCGAGATCGCGGAAGAAGCTCGTCCGATAATAAAGGAGAACATAGATCACGCGGCGTTTGACGAGGCGATAGCGGAATGCGCCGCGGACAATGATGTAGTCGGAATGGGTCTGTGCGTTTTCGCGGAGAGCGAGGTCATATATGAGATCGATCTCGGCTATGCCGATCTTGAAAACGATATCCCCTGCGATGAGAACACGATATACCGAGTCGCGAGCGTTTCCAAGCTGATCTCTGCTATGGCGCTGATGACGCTTTACGACGAGGGAATGATAGACCCATATTCCGATCTGGAGGAGCTGACGGGGCTCCCCTTTAACTATACCGGCTCGGACGAAAGAGTGCTGCTGTGGCACCTGCTGACGCATACGGCAGGACTCAACGACAGCTATGTTTATGAAATATCTCCGTCGTACTATTACAATATTTCCTATGTGTTGAACAATTCCCATAATTATTATGACCCGGGCGAGCAGTATTCCTACACCAATTTTGGTCTGGGTACTGTGGGCGCTGTCGCGGAGGTCCTTACGGGGGAATATTTTCATGACTTCGCCGACCGCGTGATATTTTCAAAGCTGGATATGAACGCGGCTTACTGTGCCGATCTGCTGAAGGATCGCTCCGCCTGCGCCAACATTTACAGCTACGGCGAACTCAGCGCCTCCCCAAAAAGCTGGTACAGAAACAGCGGCTACTATGAGGACTTCGGGCTGGGAAACAGCTACCTTAGCGCGCAGTGCGAGCTACTGATATCTCCGAGCGACCTCGCAAGGCTGGGGATAGTTATCGCGGGGGACGGCAGCGTCGACGGCGTGCGGATACTCAGCAAGGAAGCCGTCGACCTTATAAATACCCCCTACTATCACAATGGGGACAAGCCCTTCGACCTCGGTCTTGTTACCAGAATTTATGATAATAATCTGATCGAGGGGCGGCGCATTTTCGGGCATTCGGGCTGTGCGCTGGGTAATGTCTGCGGATTGTACTACGACCCCGCCGACCATACGGGAATAGCGCTCTGCACAAACGGCTGCTGGCTTGGGCAAGCTCCCGACAACAATGTTTACTGTATCCTTGACGACTGCATAAAATTAGTTTACGATACGTTTTTTGAGACGGAGTAACAAATACCTATGAAAAAGATAATCCTTATTGCGGCTCTCCTGGTGCTTACGGGGTGTACCTCGACGGTCAAGACCGCTCCGACCGACGAAGCGGCGACAGAAGTTCCCGCAGCGGCGGAAACGGAGGAGCTCCGAGTTATCTCCAAGGAGACCGCGGAGACCGAGGAGAGCGCTGCCGCCGAGCCGCCCGAGCCCAGAACGGTCAGCTTCTGCGCGGTCGGAGATAATCTCATACACTCCCCTATCTATTACCAGGCATACGGCGCGGACGGCTACGACTTTACCGCCGCTTACAGCGGTATAGCGGATATTATCGAAAGCGCGGACGTTGCCGTGATAAATCAGGAGACCCTTATCTGCAACGATATGTACGAGCCGTCGAATTATCCCTTTTTCAATTCTCCCGCTGCTTTGGGGGATCATATGATCGAGCTGGGCTTTGACGTTTTTACTCTCGCGAACAATCATTGTCTTGATTACGGGGAGCAGGGGCTTTCCTATTCCCTTGATTACTGGGAGAGCAAAAACGCCGTGACCGCGGGGGTCTACCGCAATGAAGCGGACAAGAACGATATCCGCACCGCCGAGTTCGGAGGGATAACATTCTCTTTCCTGTCCTACACCGAGAGCCTTAACGGGCTGTCGCTCCCCGCGGATTCGGAAATGATAATAGGTAACGCGAACGACCTTGAGGGTATGATATCCGATATAAAAGCGGCAAAGGAGCTTTCCGATGTTTGCGTTGTGGCTCTGCACTGGGGCGTAGAGGGCTCGGGAATAATTGATGACAGGCAGCGGGAATACGCCCGCGAGCTCGCAGAAGCGGGCGCGGATATTATCATAGGAAATCACCCGCACGTTCTCCGAAATATCGAGATGATAGAGCGCTCCGACGGAGAAACGCTCTGCGCCTACTCTCTGGGGAATTTCATTTCGGCGCAGAACGCGGGCGCAAATCTTATCAGCGGCATTCTTGAATTTAACGTTACCTTTACCGACGGCTCCGAAGCTCCCGTGATCTCGGATATAAGGCTCACGCCTATTGTCACCCATTATTGTCACGGCTACGCGAATTTAAGGCTGTATAAGCTGTCGGACTACACCCGCGAGCTTGCGGCAGCTCATGGGGTGCGGCAGTACAGCGCGTTCGGCTACGACTATATTATTGACGTGTTAAGGAGCGCCGTTGACGAGAAATATCTGGTTCTGCCATAAATCAAAGGGGAAACTATCATGTTTCCCCTCCGCTTTTATGAAAACGAGATCATATACCACAAACTTAAAGTAATAACCGATTGATCTTATCAATAATTTTCTTCGTGTCATTATGCGCCATCGTCCTTCTCCGAAAATGTCAGCCCTCTCATACGGTTTGCACAGCAAAACGTGTCAAGCGGACGAATTTCTTCATACCACCTAAGCACAGTATCCGCAAGTAATGACTTTGATTCAAAGCCTTTGTCGGTAAATATGTTTTCTGTTATATCTGCGGCTTTTTCAATAAGCTCAGCATTGTTGACTTCTTTATCGACCAGAAGCTGTTCCATTGCACAAGCAAGAGTGTTCATCTGGTCGCCCGTTTGTACGGAAGTCAGAAGTGTAATGTCAGCGCAATAATCGTCAAGAATGATCTTTTTCTCGTTCTCGGTTTTCACTGAACGAAAATACAGAAACGGCTGTGTTGTTTGCTGTGGTATCAGTCGGCGGCTTTCTGCCCAGCTTGCGTTTTTCTCCTCGGGCATATTTGTTGATAGGTCAAGTTTCGCAACCTCTGCTGTAATGTCTTTTGCCGCATAATCATCCATTAAAATAACACTATCGGCGTAAGAGAGATATTCGCTCGAACCGCCGATCACAAGAATTGTCGAAACGCCTTTATACCGATATAATTCACGCACGCGGTCTGTAAACGGAATAATTGGTTCATTCTTAACAATTTTCCGCATATTGTGATCGCGTATCATAAAGTTAGTTGCGCTTTTGTCCTCATCTATCAGTAACGTTTTTGAATGACCGCAAACCGCTTCAATGATGTTTGCCGCTTGCGACACGCTGCCGCTGGCATGAGGCGTTGAAAAATCGCTGATATCCTTGCCTTGCGGTAAATTCCGGAAGAACGGGGTGAGGTCGAGGTCATACACGGGTCTGCCGTCCTCAGCATAGATTTTGAGTGCGCTGCTGTCTGTGATAACATACTCCCGTCCGTCTCCCGGAATATGATCGTAAATACCGCATTCGATCGAATCAAGCAAGGTGGATTTTCCGGAATATCCGCCGCCTGTAATTACTGTCACCCCTCGCTTGATGCCCATGCCCGGGAGCGTCGTTCCGTCTGCAAAAGGAACGCTTACTTCCAGTTCTTTTGGTGAGAGAAACGGTATGGCATTCTCCATAGGTTTTGATGTTCCGTTTTCGCGCGGCAAAATACTTCCGTTTGCGATAAAAGCGCATAAATTTTGTTGTTTCAGATAATCCCTGATCTGCGATTGTCTGCTATAGCATAAAACATACTCGGATAACTTTTCAAGGTCAAGCTCCCGCACCGCGGCGTCGATATGACCCAAAATGTCCTTCACCGCACGCACCGCAGATTTCGCGTTGACCGACACGGCATTTATCAGAGGGACATTGAAGTGGATAGTCAGAGTTACGGATTGTTGATCGGAGTTAAAATGGATCCCGCTTCGGCGCAACATCAGTTCACCGGCATTTTGTGCTTCAAACTGTGCCTTTTCACGTACATTTTTTGCGTCGTTGACATACTCTTTACTCAGGTCGGCGATCGCAGGTGAAAGAATACCCAGCAAATAGCTTTCAATCGGTACTCCGTTCATCGTTGATGCTGTTTCTATCATGGACAGAGGTATTTCAACAAACAAAAGCATTTTTTCCGAATTACGGAAGCTCGTACCGCCGAACCAAAAATGCAAAGAACGATATGAGAAAACTTTTTCTTCTTCCGTATCCGAGCCGGCTGTGTATTTTGTGTTATAAAGCCAGTGCAACTTAGACTTTGCTTGCCCCTGCATAGGGAGAATAATTGATTTGAATTTATTCATACTTTTAGCAGCCCGTCCACTTTACCGTATCATTAAGAACCGTGCCGTCGGGGAACTCCGATCTTACCTCTATCTCGTTCTCCCCCGTTTTCAGCTGAACGTTCTCCCATACAAACACGCTGCCGCCGCTGAGCTTACCCAGAGAAGCGCCGTTTACAAACAGCTCCGCGTTATCCGCGTTGGAATATGCCCTGACCTGCGGCACAAGAGCGGGTCGCGGCGTAAAGCGCTTTTCGGTGAGGTGCACCATCGGCTCTGCGCTCCATACCGACTGATAGAAATAATAAGCGTCCTTTTTAACGCGTTCTCGGGTTACAAGCCCCTTGTCGTTCTGACCCTTTGTGTCGCCCTCGTTTCTGCCGTCGGAGGGGAAATCGAACATACACCACACATACTTTCCCCAAAGGTATTTCCGCTGTGAAAGCTGCTCCCATACCATCTCATGAAGCCGCGACTGATAATTCTCGTAATGCCGTTCGCCCCAGGGGTCAATGTCCTCCAACCAGTTTATATTGTCCTTATGCTGGGATATCGCCCCTCCCCCGCCGTATTCCGAAACGCATATCGGGCGCTTATCCCTTATCCCGTGATAGCTGTCCAGCCATTCGCCGAATTTCTCCGCCCCTCCCGCGTCCTTATACCAGCCGAAATAGCGGTTATAACCCAACACGTCGGTGGGGAGCTCCAGAAATCTTCCCCAGAACTGATTGTCCGCCATGGTCGTAAGGCGGGTCTTGTCCTCGGACTTTGCGAGAGCGTTCAGCTCCTCATACAGAGCGAATATCTCGTCTGTCATCTGGTGGAGCTCGTTTGAAATACCCCAGACGATCACCGAGGGGTGATTGTAATTCTGTCGGATAAGCTCTGTGAGCTGCTGCTTAGCGTTTTCGGCAAAGCCATCGGGCAGCCTGTGGCTGTCGCTCTCGTCGGGCGACATTTTGTTGACGATCCCTATCTCCGTCCACACGGTAAGCCCAAGCCTGTCGCAAAGCTCGTATTCGTACTCGTCGTGCTGATAGTGCGCCATTCTCACCGAGGTGCAGCCCATATCCGCCATAATTTTGTAATCCCGCTCCCGCTGCTCGTCTGACATAGCCCAGCCGTTTTCATAGCTGTCCTGATGATAATTCGCTCCGCGGAGGTCGAGATACTCTCCGTTAAGGAAAAATCCCTCGTTCGGGTCGATATTATATTCACGAACGCCGAAGCTCACAACGCGCGTATCAAGCTCTCTGCCGTTTTCCAAAAGAGTTATCTTTGCGGAATAAAGATGAGGGTCTTTCCTGCCGCGCCAAAGTCGGGGATTTTTAAGCGGCACGGTCACAGCAGCGGCTGATCTTCCCGTAGGTACAGTGATATCGACAGCGGCTTTTTCCTCGGAATTATCGTCAAAAACCGCCGCGTTAAGCGTTATGCTTTTGTCGGTATCGGTATAGTTAGCCAGCTTGACCGTGATATTGATATCCGCGGAGCTTTCGGTGATGTTTTCGGTAGTTATGTACACCCCCGACGAGCCGTAGTCCGTAAGGTCGATATGCAGCGGATCAGCGTCGATAAGATAAACATTGCGGTATATGCCGCCCATTTTGGTGAAATCTCCCTGATCCGTTATGGGAGCGATATAGTCCGTCGAGGAGTTGTCCACCCTGACCTCAAGGCTGTTCTCGCCGAGCCTGACATGCTCCGTTATATCAAAGCGGAACGCGGAAAAGCCGCCCTCATGCCTGCCCGCGGGAGCGCCGTTTACATACAGCTCGGTAATGGTGTTCGCGCCGCCGAACTCGATAAAAAGCCTGCGGAAAGCGTCAAGCGTGAATTTTTTGCGGTAAACGCCCACTCCGCGATAGTATTTCTCTCCATCATGGGAAGCGCCCGTCGCGCAATCGTTGCGGTTCCAGGTGTGCGGCAGGGTCACGCTTTCCCAAATACCGTTATCGCTGTCCTTGAGCTTGGCAAAGCTCCAGCCCTCGTTAAAGTTATACCTCATAATTACCTCCTATTCTCATAGCCATTGAGTAAAGCCCGTTTTTTCGTTGGGCTTATATCCGGCGTTCTCGTAAAATTTCAGCGTTTTTTCATTTTTGGAGCTTGTCAGCAGCGCTATATTATAGCAGCCCGCCTTTACCGCAAGCTCCCTTGCGTAATTCAAACAAGCCGTCGCCAGTCCCCTGCCGCGGTGCTCCGAGTGGGTCACCACGTTCTCGACCCTGGCGTAGGGGCTGCCGCCGCGGGTCAGATTCGGGACGACAACGCAAGTGCAGCTCGACACGATCTGCCCGTCCTCCTCCGCGACAATGATATGGTAGTTTTCGTCTGCCAGGATATGCTCCCACACGGGTTTTACCTGCGAAAATGGCGGTATCTCCGTTTCGTGCAGGTGCAGGTAAAGCGACATAAGCCCGTCATAATCGGAATTGGTTATCTCTCGTATCATAATTTGACCTCCTTAAAATAAAACCCGCCCGCGAAAGTGAACCGAACCAATTTGTGCAGACAGCACAAAAAGTCCCCTGTTGGGATAA
>CAZKJC010000096.1:0-9342 GCA_964552995.1 uncultured Ruminococcus sp. | reverse complement strand
ATGCCCCTTAATGCGCGGGCTTTATGTTGCTATACTTTTTATACAAGCTGACGGGCTGCGAATTTGCAGCCCGTCGGTGTATCCGGCGCGGGAACAGCCCCGCATTTACTCAATAGATATAAACCTGTTAGTTTCGGTTTCGGGCAGAGCATCCTTTTTGGGAACGCTCAGCTTAAGAGTTCCGTCCTCGAATCTCGCCTTGATATCCTCCCGGTTCAGCGAGCTCCCCACATAGAAGCTGCGGCTGAAAGAGCCGGAATAGCGCTCGCGGCGGATATATCTGCCCTCCTCGTTTTTCTCGTCGTTGGAGTAGTCGGAATTAGTGCTTACCGTAAGATATCCGTCGTTGAGCTCCGCTTTGACGTTCTCTTTCCTTACCCCGGGCATATCGATCGTCAGCTCGTAGCCGCCGTCCCTCTCTACAATGTCGGTTTTCATCATTCTGCTCTCCCGACTTGCTATGGGCGCTCCGAAAAAGTCGTCAAAAATATTGTTGGTTCTGAATACGCTTGGCATTAACATGATCTTTTCTCCTTATCTTAAAAAAATTTTCCGCGACCCGCCCGCCGCGGCTCACTCCGCTAGCGCTCCGTTACGCCGCGTCAGGCTCTCGCGGAAAATTTTCCTGCGTGGGCAATATGCGGCAGTTTGCTTTCTTCGCTAATACCGCATTAGTGTTGTGTTTTTATTATGATGTTTTTCCGCCTAATTTATACTGTTCTTATTCGTAAAAGGACTTGACAAATCAAACCGACCGTGTTATAATAAAACAAATCGAAAGAGAGGTGAATGACATGAAAATTTATATTTGTCCTGTTCGGGAATATCTGTCATTCGCTTTTTTGGCTTAAAGCGCTCTCAGCCGCAATGCAATACGGAAATCAAGGCGTTCCCGTTCGGGGAACGTCTTTTTTGAGCGCGTTAAGGAGAATTTATGAGCAGATTGGATTTTACGGACATCACAAACGAAAACCGCGCGGATTTTCACCGCCTTATGCGGACATACGCAAAGGAGCTTGACAAAAATCAGCGCCGGACCACGGCTCCCGAGGTCCTTGAAAAATGGACCGACAGCATTATCCAAAAGCAGTATGACAAAGGGCGCTGTCTTAAACTATGCCGCGATGGAGCGGCACCGATAGGCTTTCTTTACGGAAAGATCGATCAGCCAGGCGACATGGGTCACAAAAAAGTCGGGTACGGTTACATAATGGAATTTTTCGTGCTGTCGGAGCACCGCTGCAAAGGCTTCGGTCGGGAAATGCTGCGCTATCTCGAGAGATTTTTCGCAATGAACGGCGCGGAGCGTATGTACCTTACCACCGCCCCCGTGACGGGCGTACCGTTCTGGGAAAGAATGGGGTTTTTGCCTGCGGGTGAGATATCTCCCGAAAACGGTCTGGAGATATACGAAAAGGATATACGCGGCGAAACGCTCAGCATTACCGTCAGCGACTATCTTACCCGCGAGCTTGCCGCAGAGATCGCGGCGGCGCAGTGGAACTGCGCGGAACATTCGGACTGGGTAACAAGCATACTCTATGACTACAAGACAAGAAGTGACGCGTTTAATGTTATTGCCGGAGCGGACGGCGAGGTGACAGGCAGGCTTCAATGTCTGAAAAGCATTAGTGATCCCGGGCTTTGGTATTACGGAGACCTTTTTGTGAAACCCGCGTATCGCCGCCGTCACATCGGAGAGCGTATGCTGGAAACCGCTTTGGAGATACTTCGGGACAGGGGCTGCCGCACTCTGCGGTGCTATGTCGTGCCCGACAATATACCGTCGCTGAATTTGCAGTGCAAACACGGCTTTTCGGAAAAGCCGTTCCTGCCCTTTGACGAGCTTGTCAACGACGGCGATCTTATGTTTGAAAAGGAGCTGCAATGCTTTGAAGCCGCTCCGGCAGCACCGTCGGACGCATATTATATATGTGAAATGTACGAAAAAAGCATTGAGGCTCTTCATTGCAGACCGCTTGACGGACAGAGCCGCCGGGATTTTTTCACGGAGATAAGGGAAATGCTGACAAGACGCGACCCCGACGAGGAGAATTTCCTGATATATTTCGGAGCGCTCCCCTGCTGCTGGGTAAAGGTCAACGGGCTGGAAAGCGGCGATATCGGGTGGATATCAATGCTTGTCGTTGAGCCGAAGTTCCGCCGCCGCGGCGCGGGGAGCTTTGCTGTAAATTTCGCGGTAAATTTTCTGACGGAAAAAGGCAAAAATATCGCCAAAATAAAGACAACCGAGGATAATATTCCCGCGCTTTCGCTCTACAAAAGCTGCGGATTTGCGGCTGCGGAGAGCCGCCGCGCCCTGTCGGGCGACGGGACCGAAAGGATATATACCACGCTGGAAAAAATTCTCATATAATGTGCAAAACGCCAAAAAAACACACTAAAAATATACAGGTTGCACAAATACATAAAATTACCATTGATTATTTTCGCAAAAAGGGGTACAATATAAATGCAACAATGATAAGCGGATCTGTGGCTTTTCTCAGGTGTGAATTATTTTTTTAGGTGATATTATGTACAAGGCGGTTCTTTCTAAAAAGAAATTAGAGGAACAAAAGGATTATTTTGAGTGCGTGAAAGATTTGTTGAGGGACAGAAACGTCCTGCGGCTTCGGGAATTCGCCCACCACAGCGGAACGACGCGCTTTCAGCACAGCTTGAATGTGTCATATTATAATTTCAGGCTGTGCAGATTTTTCAGGCTGGACGCAAAAGCAGGCGCGAGAGCGGGCTTGCTGCACGATCTGTTTTTCTATGACAGGCAGGAGCATGAGCGTGTTCAGGGCGAGGGCTGGCACGGCGTCGGACACCCCAAGATAGCCTTTTTCAACGCCTGCGATCTGTTTTCGATAAACCAGGTCGAGGGCGATATGATAGTGAACCATATGTGGCCGCTTTCGCCGCGGCTGCCGCGCTACCGCGAAACTTATGTTATCACACTGGTGGATAAATTCTGCGCGGTGGCGGAGGTCATGACGCATTTCTTTTCGGCGGGCTTCAGAAGATTCCGGCTTGCCGAAACCTTTGCGTTGGCTTTGCTTGTAAGAATGACGCTGCATTAAACTATTCCGCACGGTCACGATCCGTGCGGATTTTTGTTTTTCGGAAGCAACAGCGCGTTGCTTGACCCAAAATGTAAAATAAGGTATAATATTATTATACGCTTATGTCCGCGCATATCCACAAAGATAAACTTAAAACTTATATTACGAAGCAACACCTGCATAAATCAACGCGAAGCTCACGCAGTAAAGCAACGCTCGCAAAGATTAACGCGAACTCACGCAGGAAATTTTTTGCGAGAGCCTGACGCGGCGTAGCGGAGTGAGCCGTGGCAGGTGGGTCGCAAAAAATTTTTTAAAATAAGGAGATCATTATGACCACAAGCGAGGTACTTAAAAAGGTCAGGGAGGACAATGCTCTGACACAGGAGGAGATGGCGCAAAAGCTGTTTGTCACACGTCAGGCGGTATCGCGGTGGGAGAACGGCGAAACGGTTCCAAACACGGAATCGCTTAAGCTGATATCAAAGGTGTTCGGGGTCTCGGTGAATACTCTGCTCGGGTCGCCCAGACGTCTTGTGTGCCAGATGTGCGGAATGCCGCTGGACGACGACGGAAATATATGCCGCGAGCCCGATGGAGAGCTTAACGAGGAATACTGCAAATGGTGCCGCAGCGGCGGGGAATTTATGTATAAGTCGCTTGACGAGGTGGCGGATTTTCTCGCGGAGCATATGCACGGGACGTTCACCGTCGAGCAGGCGCGGGAGTTTTTCCGCGGCGAGCTTTCCAAGCTGAATCACTGGAGCAAATAATACCATATCCCCGATCGAATAGGATCGGGGATTATTTTGATATAAGCCTTTCATTGATTTAAAATGATAAAATTCAAAATCTTCCGGTAGTCAAAACTTATTGACATAATTATCAGATTGTGTTATAATATGTATGGGGTATTTTTTGTCTTTTTTGATAAAAGGCGGACATATTATGGTCATTTCCCGATATACAGTGATTTAGGAGGAAGATAAGGAAAATGATTAAAGTAAATGAAAGTAAATGTATAGGCTGCAACGCATGCATAAGGACATGTCCTGTCCCGAACGCCAACCACTATGCCGACGGAGTAGTCCATGTAAACACGGACGAATGCATCCAGTGCGGAGAGTGCGTCAAGGGCTGCCGTCACGGGGCAAGATATTATACAGACGATCTTGAGGAAGTGCTGAGCCTTGCAAAAACAAACAAGGTGTCGCTGATCGTTGCTCCCGCCATCAAAACGGCTTTGGACAGCAAATGGCGTCATGTTCTGCAATGGCTTAAGGAAAACGGCATACACGAGGTATTTGACGGCGCTTTCGGCGCGGATATATGTACCTATATGCATATAAAATATCTGGAGCGCAACCCGGGAAAGAAGATCGTTTCGCAACCCTGCGCGGCTATCGTCAATTACGTGGAGAAGCATCGTCCCGAGATGATCCCGCATATGTCTCCCGTTCAGTCGCCGCTTATGTGCAGCGCGGTCTACATACGCAAATACCTTAAAAACAACGATATTCTGGTCGGACTTACCCCTTGCCTGGCTAAGGGCGACGAATTCAGAAATACCGGTATCGTCAGCTATAATGTTACGTTCAAGAGCCTTTCTGAATATATAAACAGGCACGGCGTACATCTCGCCACGGGTTACAGCCCCTTTGAGTTTTCGGATATACGCGGCTTTGACGGCGCTTTCTATCCCATTCCGGGCGGATTGAAGGAATGTCTGAGAGTATACGCTCCCGATCTGTCGGTCACCACCTCGGAGGGTGTGAATAAGGTATACGATGATTTTGATATATACCTTGAAACGGATAAGTCTCGTCTGCCCGTAGTGTACGACGTGCTGTCCTGCGAGTTCGGCTGCAACTCGGGCGCGGGTGCGAGGGAGGATTTCAACACCTTTAACGCCTACGATATCATGATCAACGCGAAGGGCTGGGCTAACCAGCGCAAGAGGTCGGTTCGTTTTCACTCCAACGTATTCAAGACTTTGAAGCTTGAAGACTTTTTAAGAGGATACAAGGATCGCTCCACTTCCGCAAGACCCTCCGTCGCGGAGATCAATAACGTATTCAATCTTATGGAGAAGCATACCGACGCGGATCGTCATATAGACTGCCACGCGTGCGGCTACAAGAGCTGTCAGCATATGGCAATGACGATCCTCGCGGGGAACAATACTCCCTCGAACTGTGTTGTTTATGAAAAGAACCAGATGCTGAAAATGAAGTCTGATGTTGAAAAACGGCACGAAAGCCTTAATAACGCGGTTCGCGAGATACAGCAGTCGCTTGCTATGCTTAACGAGAGGATCCAGCCCATCGCGGAATCCGCGGCGGACAATTCCGTCAAGAACTCCAACATCAAGGAGGACATGGGCGCGCTGAATACGGATATGATAAATATCCACTCCAAGGCGGGCGAGATAGTAAGCTCGGTATCCGAGATAGGCGTAAGTCTGGACGAATACAACAAGATATTGCTTAAGATCAAAAATATTTCCGAGCAGACCAATATCCTCGCTATCAACGCGTCTATCGAGGCGGCAAGAGCGGGCGAGCACGGCAAGGGCTTCTCGGTGGTAGCGAGCGAGGTAAGAAATCTCGCGGTCAAATCCTCCGATACCCTTAAAGAGGCGGAAGAGTACACCAATCAGATACTATCCAACATCAGCGGGATCAAGACCGCTTCCGCGGGGATCATGGATGAGGTGAACGAGACCCAGACGGGAGTTGCCCGCACGGACGAGGCGGTCGACGCCATGAACGAGAGCTCTAAGGTAATAAGCGACAGCGTTTCCGACGTTTCGTCGGTCATCGAGGAGCTGAACTCCATCGTTACCGAGCTTGTCGCGTCGGAAAGCGAATAAACACACACTTATCCCCCGTCGGTCTGACGGGGGATTTTCTATTTTGGATTTCCATTACGGTCAAAGCGCTTGTGAAGCCCCACCTCGGTAAGAATTATCGCAACGAACAGCAAAACGGTCTGAACCGTATTGACCCCTACGCACACCAAGCCGGCGGTATCTTCATCAAAGCTCTTTATAATGCCTATTATGCCGGCTGCCGCTCCTATGACCGCCGCAATGATCATAAAAACAACGCAATACCTCACAAACAGCCACTGGGCCGTGTTCCAGGTAAGCTCGTTCCTTTCCGAGAAAGACGTGCGATAACCGATCCCGCTGCCATAACGCGGCGGAAACCGCTTTATGAGCGCCGCCGTTACCAGCATTATCAAGGGTATCAGCAGATCAAGCAACAGCCACATCACATTCATATCATCACCCCGCAAAATATCCCGAAAGAAAAACCGCAGATATACACCGCAACAACCACCGTAATGATCATTCCTCGTCCTTTCCGCGCTTTTTCCGCTTTTTCACGCACTCCGTCAGCAGATACTCTATCTGCCCGTTGACCGAACGGAAGTCCTCCTCCGCCCACTGCATAAGCTCGGCATAGAGCGATGCGGAAAGCCGCAGGGGTATCTGCTTTTTGGTATTCTTTTCCTCTTTTTCCGCCATATCGCTCTCCTTATTTTAAAAAAATTTTTTGCGACCCGCCCGCCACGGCTTACTTCGCTTCGTTACGCCGCGTCGGGCTCTCGCGAAAAATTTCCTGCCTCAACACTGACCCGCCAAGTTATGTGGACGAAAAGCTGTTTATATATGTTGACGAGGAGTAAATGATTTAAAAGAATTTCAAAATTCCCGCAAGCGATCCTCGGTCATTCGCTTCGCTCATTCCCTGCGGTCGATTGCGGGAACCGGTCATCGTTTGCCATTAAGGCAAACTCGACCTTTTTGAAATTCCGATGCGGCGGGATTTTGCGGATCGTTTTTTATGCCCCTTAATGCGCGGGCTTTATGTTGATATACCTTTTTACAGACCTTGGGATTCTTCCCTCTTTTGCTCCGACCGAATAATTTTTAACGTCGGAACAGCCACCGCGGCAGTCATTATCACCATAGCGGAATACACCGTTACCAACGAGCTTATCGCTCCCACCTGATACATTGCCGCCGCCGAATCCACCAGCGCGTGAAGCAGTATCGCGATCGGGAACAGCCGCAGCTTTCCCTTTTCCGTAGATTTATACACTATCACCGACAGACAGACGTGGAACGTCACAGCTATCAGCCGCTCAAAAAGCGAAAGCGCAACACTTCCGAAGCCTGTCTGAGCTATCGCTTCTATCTGCTGCTCCGCTACCGCGACGAGCTCCGCGTTGCCCGCAGTGCTCTGCTGTATCAACGCGTCATAGCCTATCGTGTTGACGCTTAACGCCACTGCCGCATTCGACAACAGCATAACACCCGCAACTGCCGCCGCCTCAAACCCGCCGTGGCCCAGCCCCATCATTACCGCGTTCTGAGCCGTATGGTGCTTCTTCATAAACAGCTTGTAAGCAACGAACCGTCCCGTTTCCTCGAACACGCCCGCCGCCAGACAGCCATACACACACAAAAGTATCGTGTTGCTGCTCACTATCGGTCTCATAATCAAGTGCAGAAGCTGCTCCAGGATAAGCGCGAACACCAGGAAAGTTCCCGCACCTATAAGCGCCGACAGAACCCATGTATCCCTGCGCCGCAGCTTATAGACAATTACCGCCGCAACAGGTAAAATTATCGCCAGCAACCCGCCGACAAACAGCGCGGCAATTGTTTGGTTAGAAATAGTCATATGCAGCTCTCCTTAATAGATCGACCCGCTGTTCACTATCGGCTGCGCGTCCTTGTTGCCGCAGAGCACTACCAGCAGATTGCTCACCATCTGCGCCTTGCGCTCCTCGTCAAGCTCGCACACGTTGCTTTCGCTCAGCTTACTGAGAGCCATTTCCACCATGCCGACCGCGCCGTCGACGATCTTCTGCCGCGCTTCGATGATCGCGGTAGCCTGCTGCCGCTGGAGCATTGCCGCGGCTATCTCCGGCGCATACGCAAGGTGAGTTATACGCGCCTCGATTATCTCAAGGCCCGCGTTCTCGACCCGCTTCTGAAGCTCCTCGCGGAGCTGCTCGCAAACCTCCTGCGCCGAGCCGCGCAGCGTTTTCTCGTCGGAATCCGTGCTGTCGTAGGGGTAGCACCTCGCCACGTCGCGCAGCGTGGAATCCGCCTGAATCGACAGGAACGTTTCGTAATTATCCACGTTAAACAGCGCCTTCGCGGTATTCACCACCCGCCATATGACCACTATCCCGACCTCTATCGGGTTACCCATCTGATCGTTGATCTTCTGCTTCTTATTATCATGAGTCAGCATTTTGAGCGACACCTTTGTCCTCGGACGGTTCACCGCCGCCGTGCTCCCGCCGGGCGCGGCAACTACAGTTATGGTATTGCTGCCGTGCGGTACAGCCGCGGAGGAAAAGGGATTCACAAAATAAAAGCCCTCTTTTTTAAGCGTTCCCACATATTTGCCGAAGAGAGTGAGCACCAGCGCCTCGTTGGGCTTTATCACCCGCAGACCCATCCACGGGAACCAGCCGATCGTCAGCCACACTATCCCTATGATAAGCATTGCGTAATTGCCCGCGTTCTCCTCTGTATCGAGCCGCACGCATGCCGCGACAGTCAGCGCGATCGCTCCCAGATACAGTATTATGCTCACGAAAAGCACCGCCCAGCCGTTTGCCGCCCTTAATTCGCGCTCCTCATAGCGATCAGCCTTTATGTTATTATTCATAAAACTACCTCCTCTTTACCTCTCTTTTTGATATCAATTTGATATCTTGATAATATTATAGCACCCATTTTTCTGTTTGTCAAGAGATTTTCAAAAAATTTCAAAATAAAAGCAACATTACGACCACGCATCGAATTTCAAAAAGTGTCATAATTTGCGAAGCAAATTATGACCGGTTCCCGCAATCGCGCGGAGTGAACGTGGTGAACGGAGCACACTTGCGGGAATTTTGAAATTCTTTTAAATCATTTAATCCTCGTCAACATAAAGTGGGAGCAGCCAAGCAACGCACGCCGATGTTGTCTGACACGCAAAACGCGAAAATTTGACACCCAAAACACAAAAAACAAGCCGCCGAAAAATATAAAATCGGCGGCTAAAGCATTCGTTTAAATGGCTTTATAGTGCGGTTTTAGAGATATTGCAAAGGGAAAAAAGTTTGATTTGACACCTATAAAATGTCAATGTTGAAAATTTTTCGGTGATTTGTACACTCTGCACAAATTTCAACAATTCAACCAGATCAAAAATCAAACGGCAAAAAACCAAGAATATGGGAGATAACATCGACCGTCCAA
>CAZKJC010000095.1:0-9360 GCA_964552995.1 uncultured Ruminococcus sp. | reverse complement strand
AATAGAGATTAGAAATTTAACCCAATACGGGGACACGAACCGTGTCCTTTCAGAAAATGAGCCTATCATGTCGGAAAAGCTGAATGTATGTCTTATGAACGATTCCTTTCCGCCGCTGGTGGACGGCGTGGCAAATACGGTGGTAAACTATGCGGACGTGATCAACTCAAAGCTCGGCAGCGCCGCTGTGGCAACTCCCGATTACCCCGGGGCGGAGGATAACTACCCCTATGAGGTCGTGCGCTACAAAAGCATGAGCATAAGCGAAAAAATATGCGGCTACCGCGCGGGCTACCCTTTCAGCAGCTCAAACCTGGACAAGCTCTCCAACAGACATTTTGATATTATCCACTGCCACTGTCCCTGGGCGTCCGCGGTCATGGCGAGAGTGCTGCGCGAAAAGTGCGGCGCGCCGCTGATCCTCACCTACCACACAAAATTCGATATTGAAATAAACGCCGCCCTGCCCAACGAGCTTATGGCAAAGCAGGCGACAAAATTTATAGTGTCGAATATCGCCGCCTGCGACGAGGTTTGGGTCGTAAGCAACGGCGCGGGGGAAAATCTTCGCGGTCTGGGCTTTGAGGGAAAATACCGCGTTATGGAAAACGGCGTGGATTTCCCGCGGGGGCGCGCAGACGAAAACGACGCGGCGGAGCTTCGCGCGGCTTACGGTATCGATCGGGATATTCCGTTGTTCATTTTTGTGGGAAGAATGCTGTGGTATAAGGGCATCAAACTCATTCTTGACGCGCTTAAGCTTCTCAGCGAAAAAGGTATCGCCTATAAAATGATGTTTGTGGGCGACGGCGCGGAACGTCAGGAAATTGAGGACTACGCCGCAAAGCTGGGCATTTCGGACAACTGTATTTTCCCCGGGGTCATATATGACCGCGAGGAACTGAGAGTGTACTACACCGCGGGCGATCTGTTCCTGTTCCCCTCGGAGTACGACACTAACGGTATCGTGGTAAGAGAGGCGGCGGCATGCGGCGTGGGCGCTCTGCTTATTGACGGGAGCTGCGCTTCGGAGGGTATCACCCACGGAAGAACGGGCATTCTCACCCAAGCCGACCCCGCCGCTATCGCAAAAGAGCTGGAGTTTGCCTGCGCTCACCGCGATGAGATACATCAGATCGGCGAGAACGCCATGAACGAGGTGTATATCTCCTGGGAGACCGCAGTCAGAAAGGCATACGACAGATATTTCGCGGTCCTCGAGAACGTAAAGGCGGGGCAGTCACAGCGCCGCGAGGGCTTTATGCAGGAGGAATTTTTCTCCATGATGGATAATATAACCTATAATATCCAGCGCCTGCGCAGCATTCCCGCGGGCTTTGACAAGTACAAGCGCAAGTGGCGCAGGCTCAGAGATAATATCAGAAAGTAACCGCCAAATGAAACATATGATCTCAAAACATAAAATCTTTTCCATTTTACTGCATATAGTAACTACCCTTATATTCACCGCCGCCGTGGCTTTTATGCTTGTGGCTTCAACGGATATACGGTTCAGAAGCAGATACGAGCTCCCAAGAAGCCTAAGGCTTCACCTTAACGGTCTTTCCTTTTCGCCGACCATTTATATCAACGATGAAATTTATGTATACCGTTACTTTTCGGAAAGCACATCGGAGGAATATCTCGATGTGCTGCCGGATACCTTTAATGAACTGCCGCACGAGGAAAATGACCTTAAAATAGTATCCGGTCATATTCGGGGTTTAGACGAAGATTTCAAGGAAACCTGGCTCCCCGTAAAGGAAGAGCTGACGGGGAGAGTGTATATGAGCGACTCCCACCCGAATGTGGCACTGCTTTATTTTGACGAGGAAAGAAGCGGTCATGCTTTCTCCGAGCCTGACCGCTACTACTACCTTATAAAGTCCGACCTGCTTGATGCCGAGGTGGTATATAAAAATCACGGTTACGAATTTAATTTTCTCACACACTGCTATACGCCCGAGTATCTGCCAAATGACCTCAGAGAGCTTACGGCGGGTTGCATTACGGTCAATGATGATTTCCTGCGTGAGCAGCCGGCTTATATAAGCGGGAAAACTGGCATGATCTATATCGAGGTGTTTGAGGATACCGTTTATATCCCCTTTGAACGTCCCGAGTGTATCAAGGCTATGTTAAGGTACGCATAATGATCACAGCTCCGAAGTACAAATGTGTCTCGGAGCTGTGATTTTTAAATATTGCGGCTAAGGCGCTCCTCTGCCGCCTTAAATCTCGGGTCGCTACGGATCTTATCGTAGCCGCTGTCGGCGGATATTTGCTTTAAAAGGATCGCGCTGTGGGTGGAGCTGAAATTCTTCCCCGTATTGGCAACGTCATACTCCAGCTTGTTTACAAGCAAGGAAACATATGCTTTTTTGTCGGGAAGCAAGTCCATAGCCTCCGCATATTCCGCCGCCTTTTCTATGCTGTCAAGAGCAAGATCGTTGTTCCCCGCTTTGACAGCCATCGTGGATATATCGCGGTACAGATAGGACAAGCTGTGCGCCAGCTGGTTATAGTCGCCCTTATCAAACACTATCTCATATATCGCGGCAGCCTTTTGCAGAATTTCTATCCGCTGCTCCCATGTGAGGTCGGGAGCGTTTTCGCAGTCAATGTCCGCCAGTTTACACAGGCAGTTGCACATTGTAAGGGTAAGGTAGAAAACATTTTGCTGCGTGAATTTGATAAGGTCCTCGCCCTTAAGGATATCCATTTTTATCATCTCGCTGCCCATCCACATTGATGGAAGCGCGTCCGCCGCTTCAAGCGCCTTGATGCTCATTCCCAGATTCTGATAATAACCGCACAGGTCGCGCTGCATTCTGCTGCGTATTTTGGCGTCGGTGCATTCCGCGATGATCCTCTCCGCTATCTCAACGGCTTTAAGATTATTTTGGCGGTACTCCTCGCTTTCCTTATTGAGAGACTTAAACGTAAGATTTGTCGCATACTGCGCAAGCAGCTCATAATTGTTCGGGTAGACCTTTGCCGCTTCCGAAAGAAGTCTTATATTTTCCTCAATAAGTCCCTCGGACATATTTTTCTTTGCTTTGTCGAGGATATCTTTCACGTCCGCCGAGTTTCGTATCTCATTCATGCCGATAAGCTCGTCAACGGTCATATCGAAGCAATTGGCTATTGTCGGCAGCATTTCGATATCGGGATAGCTCTCGTTGCGCTCCCACTTTGAGACTGACTGGAAGGACACTCCGAGAATATTCGCAAGCTGCTCCTGCGTAAGCTCGCGGAGCTTTCTTTGCTTTTTCAGATTTTCGCCGATGTATAAGGTCATGATAATTCTCCTTAAATCAAATTCAAACAGCGCCGTCTGTGATTTTATTATAACAGGAATTTCGCCGCAAATCAATAACCGCGTAATGGAAACCGATTCAACCGCGGGGAGAATTTTTCGCTTAAAATAAAGTATAGCAATATAAAGCCCATGTGTGAATTTCCCGCGACCCGCCCGCCGCAACATTGCGTTGCGATAATTTTTTCTATGCTCTGAATTGTACTATATAACACAAAAGCGGTGCTATACACAAGCCCCGCTTATCTATTATTTCTTTTCGGAATTGTCATTTTCGGGCAGCTTCTTCGTACTGATACGCAAAGTATCAACAAAGACGGTGATCATCTTTTCAACTTGTTTTTGGATTTCAGTGGGTAAAGCGGAAAGCATGGTGTTGATTTCGGGATTTTCTTTATAGGGAGTAGTGCCAAAAATCAAGTAGTCGGTAGTAACATTAAGAGCAACGGCTATCTTTGCTAAATTATATGCGCTCATACTGCTTCGCCCCGATTCAATTTGCCATAGAAAATCAACGGAGATGTCCGCATACTCCGCAAGCCGTTCTTGCGTTAAATTATGTTCTTTTCGGATTGCGCGTATGCGATTTCCAATTTCTTTGTTAGAGAATTCCATTACAACTCGCTTTCTTAAATTGTTCTATATAGAGCACAAAAGAGATGTCCCCAAAACACCACTTGCTAATTATCCTTTTCTTCTGAACTATCATTCTCGTTTTTCTTACCGTTGCAGATGATCACGGTATCCACAAATGCGGTGATTATCTTTTCAAGTTGTTCTTGTACATCACCCGACAATGAAGATAACATCAAATCAATTTTTTCATTATTCTTGTATGGCGTTGATCCAAAGATCAAATAATCGGTTGGAACATTCAGTGCGGCGGCTAGCTTGCCTAAGTTCTGCGCTTTCATACTTTTACGTCCTGTTTCGATCTCCCACAAAAAGTTTGTTGAGATTTCTGCATATTCCGCAAGCTGCTCTAGAGTGAAACCGTTCGCCATGCGAAATTTTCGTATTCTGTTGCCAATGGCAGCATTAGACATATCCACTGATATTCCCCCCTTTTTAGTTATTAGTATAACAATTTCCACATAATTATTAAACTATCATTTGATACAATAATACAACAATTGATAGTAAAAGTTATTGACATTGTGTCTAAAATGGGATATAATAAATAGAAACGGAGAGCAGCAAAGCTGCCCTCCGTACACGATAGACTTATTTAAGGATTACTTTATTCTATATCTTCCGGCTCAAGAGTACGAAAAGTTTCCGTATCAAAAAATTCTGTGATGGAGATACCCATACCGTCACATAATAGCTTGAGGGTTACAATGCCCGTATTCTTGCTCACGCCATAGATTATATTTTTTACTGTAGACGGTGGAACAGCAGCCAGACGTGCCAATTTTGTCATATTGAGATTTTTGGCTTTAATTAGCTCCAAAAGCCTTTTGGCAACCTCTTCCTGCATTTCTATCCTCCTCTTAATAATGTCTACGAAATTATTATAGCCTATTTATGGTCTACTGTCGGTCTATATATAGACTTTTTTAAAAAAATGTGTTATAATAGACTATATAAAGACCAACCAAGGAGAGAGCAATTATGAATGACAAAACAAAAACCGTATGCTTTTCGGGACATAGAGTGCTGTACGACCCTAAACAGGATATTGAGATAAGCCTGGAAAATTCTGTCCGACAATGCATCGCTAACGGCGCAGAGATTTTTATGACGGGCGGCGCGATAGGCTTCGATACCTTAGCAGCTTTGACAGTAATTCGTTTGCGGCGCGAGTTTCCTCAAATTCGGCTTGTCCTTGCATTGCCTTGTCCGCCCGGCGAACAAACGCTGAAATGGACAGCAAAGCAAAAGGATGAATATCGAGTAATTTATGAATCAGCAGACAAAGTAAACATACTGGCAAAGAACTACACCCGCAATTGTATGTTAGACCGCAACAAATACATGGTAGACCATAGCTATAAACTGATACATTACCTCAGATTCGACCGCGGAGGAACAAAGCACACCGTCAACTATGCCCAAAAACAAGGAATTGAGCTGATCGGTATATAAGCCGATAAGTAAGATAATATTAAGTCCGATAACAGTAATAGAGGATAATGGAATATTAAAATGACAATATCAAAAATAATAAACGAGCTGTCCAAATTGAATTATAAGCCCTCGGATAACGGCCCGATATGGTTTGACGATCTGCTGTACATCAGAGTAAGAAAGGGTAAAGTAAAATCATACACTGTTCTGAGGCTGCAGTCATTTGTTTTCTCGGACGAAAACAGTGAATATAATCTGGCGGATAAATATGATAATATCTGTACGGTAGGACGAGAAAGGATTTACCTGTACAAAGGGCAGAATTTAAAAATACAAAGAGTATATGATATTTTTTCACACACAATAATAATTCTGCTGATAGCGGTACTATTTGGCATAACTAAAAATTTTGCAGAAATATGGGAGTATTTATTGGGTTAGCTCCGCCGCTTTGCGGCGGAGCTTTTGCGGCTACCTGCCGACCGTTACCGCTATAACGCTTATATCGTCCTCTCTGCCGTTTTCGGCGGCACGAGCCGCGCGCGCTATCTTTTCCGAAAGCTCCTTGGCGGGAGTGTCGGTGCTAAGCTCGCGCGAGAGCCACTCCTCGTCCAGCACCGCGCCGTCGGTGGTCATAATTATCTTATCCCCCGCGGAAACGGTGAATTTCTGCGCGGGCACGGTGAGCTTTCCACCCATACCCGCGGGCGGCGACGACAGACTGGCACGGAGCAGCTTGTCCGCGGACTTTATGTAAGTAGTCGCCGCTCCCGCCTTATAAACGGCGCATTCGCCGCTGTTCAGGTCGATCTTGCATATATCCAGGGTCGCGAAGCTCTCGTCGGTGCTCTTCACCATAAGGACCGTATTTACCGTTTCCAGCGCGGCGGACAGGGTGAACCCTCCCTTTAACAAGCGCGATATTACCGAGCAAGCCATCGCCGAATCTATACGCGCCCTGCTGCCGCTGCCCATGCCGTCGGAGAGCACGATATACAGCGCGCCCCGCGCGTCGGTAAAGCTGTCATAGCAATCGCCGCAGACGCGGTTCTTGCCGCGGCTGAGCTGAAACGCGCCTATCTCGGCGGAAAGCGTGCAGCGCTCCTGCGCGGTCAGTCTCCAGCGCTTCTTTGAGGAATTATCTACCGGCCCGCTGCTGCTTATCTGCGGCAGCTCCAGCTCCCTGCCGAGCACCCCTATCAGCAGCTCCCCGAGATAAGACCGATCAACGCGCGGTTCGCTGTCGCCGTAGGCTTCCAGTGATATCCTGCCCTGCTTGTCGGTGGAAACAAAAGCGCGCGCTCCCTCCATACCGCATTCACGCAGCAGCTTTTCCGTGCGGCGCTCCGCCGATCTGTTCAGCGAACCGCGGCTCATACAGCCCATATCCCTCAGTATATCATGAACACCCTCAAGCTGATCCGTATATATACGCCGCAGCTCCCTGACGCGCTGTTCGTCCGCGGCGGCGGAAAGATAGCGCTTGTATTCCGTCATTACCGCCCGCGCGATGATATCGCCGTTTTTGCACTCCGCGGCGCACTCCTCGCTAAGTGAATGCCCGTTTATCTCCTCGCCGCTGCGGACGCACCTCATAAGCCGCTCGAACTCCCCGCGGAACAGCTCGTATTTGCCGCCCCAGCAGATCATACTGTTGGGGCAGGTCTTGCAGGCTCTGTCGGCGGCTCTCTCCGCCGCCTGCTCAAGGGTAGCGCCGTATTTCCTGTCAAGAGTATCCGCCGCGGCGGTAAGTCCCGTGCCTATGCCCGCTATCGCGTCCGCCGCGAAGCACAGGCGCTCGCGCAGCATCATGGCTACGGTGCTGTCGGAAAAATCCTTTTCGGCGGAGCGCACCTTTTCAACCGGAAGCACGACAAACAGCAGCCCCGCGGCGGCGGCTTCTATTACAAGGCTCCAGTTTCCCTCGTCGATACCTCCCACAAGAGCGCCGGAGCAGCAGAAAAACACAAACCCCGCCGCCCTGGTCAGTTTGCCGTATTTGGTGAGAAAGCAGCTCACCACTACCGCAAAGCATATCGCGGCCGCGCCGCGCCCTATGCTCGCGCCCTCCGCGCAAAGACCCGCCAGCGACGAAAGCCCGAACACCGCGCAGTAAGCCAGCCCGCGCCGCGCTGTAACAACAAGCAGCAGAAAGCCCAGAGCAAGTCTGCCCAGATTAAGAAAGGGGTAATCCAGAGCTCCCAGCGCCATAAACCCGAGCGCGGTTATCACCGCCGCCCTTGCGCAGTCGTGCGGCTCGGAGATGTCGAAGCCCCTTATCGAAACGGATTCGGAAATAAGGCTGACGCAGGCGGCGAAAAATCCCGCGGCAAGCGCCGAGATAACGGTGAAAATAAGCTGTGACGGCTCCGTGACCTCCGCCGAGCGCGGGAAAAAGCAGGCGAGAGCCGCCGCCAGCGCACGCAGCGCGGCGCGTATCTTACTGTTTCGCATATCGGGTATAAGCCGCGCGGCGAGGATTATCGCCATTCCCGAAAGATTTATCAGACCGTCGGGCAGACCGTGCAGCAGCGCTCCGAATATCCCCCCGAATAAAACGCTGAAGCATTTTCCCCCAGAAAGTCCCGCCGCCAGCGCTGATGAGGAGGGCGCGGCGGTCGCGGAGGAGGCTCCCAGCTCCATCACAAAGCCCGCTATCGTCCAGATGAGGTTGTCTTTCACAAATTCGCCGGACGCGGTCTTGGTTTTTGTTTTTTTAAGGATCGCGGTTTTTTCTCTTGTTTCCGTCATGATCATTGTCCTTTCGTTATAGGCAACACCGCACAATTAACGGCTAACGCCTTTGCCGTCCGATTGCTCGCATATTTTCCGCCATCTTGCACAATTTCTCCTTGGCGGGCGTCGAACTTGTACAATCTGACTATGCAATCGAACGACAATAATTATGCGGTGTTGCCTTTATATTTTCCCCGCGGCAATACTGCCGCTGATATAAATGGTATCACTTTTAGGGCGAAAAAGCTGTCGCAAGCGGTTGTAAATAAATGTAAGCTGCGAGGGAATAATATATTTTCATAAAAGCCTTTGACAAAATGGCTCAGATATGATATAATTATTAGAAGCAAGCGGGTGATGGAAAATGTAAGAAAGACGGCATTCAGCCCGCGCAGTAATGGAATGCGAGCGAAGAGCAACGCATAATCCGCGCAGCAAGCAACGCTCAAAAAGAGCAACGTATCGCCCACGCAGCAAAGCAACGTCCGAAAAGAGCAACGCATCGCCCACGCAGGAAATTTTCCGCAACAAGCTCCCAAAGCGGAGTGAAACGGAGCTTTGGGAGCGCGGTAGGCGAACGGAGTTCGCCGGTGCGGAAAATTTTTTTAAAATAAGGAGTAAATTATGGTAGTCATTGAAATGGAGAACGGCAAGAAGATCAAGCTGGAGCTTTATCCCGACAAAGCGCCGATAACGGTCGCTAATTTTCTGAAGCTGGTGGGAGAGGGATTTTATGACGGATTGATCTTCCATAGGGTAATAAAGGGGTTTATGATACAGGGCGGCGATCCCGAGGGCACGGGCATGGGAGGAGCTAAGGAGAAGATAAAGGGCGAGTTCCTGTCCAACGGTGTGGCTAATGACGTGAAGCACGTCCGCGGGGTCATATCGATGGCGCGCGCGAAGCATCCCGATTCCGCCTCCAGCCAGTTTTTTATAATGCATGCCGACGCGGCTTATCTTGACGGACAGTACGCCGCTTTCGGCAAGGTCGTCGAGGGCATGGACGCTGTGGACGAGATCGCGGAAACGGAAACGGATTACGGCGACAGACCGCTTAAGGATATGCGTATGAAAAAGGTGTGGGTAGAGGAATAAAATCGGCAAAACGCCCGCATAGAACAGCGTAACGCCCACGCAGGAGAATTTTCCGCAACAAGCCGTGAAAGCGGAGCGAATGCGGAGCTTTCACGGCGCGGTAGGCGAACGAAGTTCGCCGGTGCGGAAAATTCTTT
>CAZKJC010000094.1:7941-9392 GCA_964552995.1 uncultured Ruminococcus sp. | reverse complement strand
AGAGAAGCAGAACCGCGAGGAGCGCTTCTGGAACCTCTTCAACGGCGGTAAGATACAGTACGTCCGCTATCCCGTGGATTACAACAGGGGAGCGGTGGAAACGCTGGTGCATCGCGCTATGGATAAGGGCTTCTACGAGGGCGTGAACCTCTCGCTTGCCTACTGCGACGACTGCGGTTATCAGCAGCTTGAAATGGACGTATGCCCGAAATGCGGCAGCTCCAACCTCACCAAGATCGACCGCATGAACGGCTACCTTTCCTATTCGAGAGTAAAGGGCGACACAAGGCTCAACAGCGCTAAAATGGCGGAGATAAAGGACAGGAAGAGTATGTAAGGAGCGCCGTGATGGGTAAAGCCAAAAAAGCCGAAAAATACAGGCTGGTTCTGCCGGAGAAGTCTTGGTATCTGGTGGCGGCGGCGTTTAGCGCGGCAGTCGGCTTTTTATTGAACACACTGGCTGTTGATACCGAGCAGGGAAAGCTCATATTTGGTTTGCCTTATTTTGTAAATCTTCGGGTGGCTCGCGACAGCAGCTATTTCATACGTTATCTTGGGGTCGATATTCTTGCCCTTGCGGCGGCTGTATTGACGATTGCCGCGCCGCTTGTTAAAAAGTACGGTCTGCGGCTTTTGGCGGTGGCGGAGCTATTCGGCGTTGTGCAGGCGGTATGGGTATATCTTACATCTGCTTTTAGCACGGCTTCAAGCTTTGAGGGAAATATTTCCGCGTTTGTTGTGGCAGCGGTGGTGTTGATCGGGATCATATTTGCTGTGCTGTCCAACGCAGCTTCCGTGGTTTGCGCGGTGTCATTGCTGCTGTGCGATAGGGGCAAACTACGGAACAAAAAGATTTTGCTGATCGTCATTTCGGCATGTCTGGCACTTGGTTTGTTGTCTTTTGTGGGAAATTTATTTTTAGACCGAACGGACTATGGCAGCCTTTCTGCGGGATTGATAGCATTGCATAAGGTTTATTCGGCATTTCGTCTACTGTTTGGCTGCGCTCCTATAATGCTGGTGGCACTGTCGCTTTAAGTCAGAAGTGAAAAGTGATTTTTCGGGAGAAATAAAATGCGTTATCATAATATAACAACAGACGATATGCTCAACGGCGACGGGCTTCGCACCGTGCTTTGGGTGGCGGGGTGCACTCACCGATGTGAGGGCTGCCACAATCCCATCACATGGGATATCGAGGGGGGAATACCCTTTGACGAGGCGGCGGAAACGGAGCTGTTTGAAAAGCTCTCCGTAAACTACATAAGCGGGGTGACCTTCAGCGGCGGCGATCCGCTCCACCCGCATAACCGCGCGGAAATTACCCGTCTGGCGAAAAAAATATGGGCGGAGCTCCCCGATAAGACCATCTGGCTTTACACCGGCTTTGAATGGGAGGATATAAAGGAGCTTGAAATAATCCCGCTGCTGGACGTGGTGGTGGACGGGCG